>NZ_JBLZFY010000024.1:0-46014 GCF_050753365.1 Geminocystis sp. CENA526 | reverse complement strand
GAATGCTAGTATTAATTTGGAGTTATATCCAACTACCGATAGCTTGTCGGAAAGTAAAGCCTGTGGAGAGTCAAACCAACTTAATGGCAAGTCTATTAGGGATTCGGTGAAGCAGGAAGTGAACGTCCATCCCATGAAGAGTGGGAACTTGACCATTCTTGATCAAGTTTGAGTAAGTTTCATAGAGCGGCAAAATCAAGTTCTAAAAAAGTTAAGGGATTATGCAGTCCCTTTTCTGCTTTTAATATATAATTATTTTTATATAAGAGTTTCAGCGCTCTTAAGTTCCTTAAAAAATCAAAAAACTTAATATTATGATAGCAAAATTTGATGAATTTCGCTCAATTTTCGTATGTCTTGGTTTAGACATCTATCCCTTACCGTTAAGTCTTAAAATCTTTGTTTGAAGGTGATTTTGCCAACATCCAACTCTGTGCAATATCAAACAAACGTCTTAATCCTTTCCATAAACATTTTATTCCAGGTTCTCCATCTTTTTTTCGTCCCAAAAACCCCCCTAACTTTGCAATCCAAATGATCACCTGTTTTATGGATGGTGCTACATTGGGGGGACTTGATGTTTTGTGTATGTAACAATATAGGGATTGCCATTCATCTTGACTAAATACTAATTCACTGGTCATGTCTGGATTATTTCTACTCTCGTATAATAACCACAATAATCGACTTGCTACAATAGCATAAGTTGCTAATGCCTTTTTGATTCTCTCGGCTGTTTCTAATTGTAGTTTTTCTACTCCGCATCCACTCTTGAGTACATAATGATAACGTTCAATCAGCCAACGATATGTATACCATCGAATATAAGTTAACACATCCTCATAATTGGCTATCGGTAATGTTGTCAACAATATCCATTCTATCCCTTTTTCTCCTTTGGGTGGATTTTCTTCCACTACACTTAGCACATTGACCGATATTGATTCTTGTTTACTCACACAATTTTGGGGGCTGATAATCTTGACTTGAGTATAGCTAATTGTTGCTATGGCTTTTCGTGCCATTCTCTTTTCGGTTTTGGGCAATACAATTTCTATTTCTCCTTGAGATTCCGATGCACGTAGTGAGGGAAATAGATATTTCAATTCACTTTCCACTCGACGGTTATGTTTTGCTCTAATCAGTAATTCAGAATTGTCACTTCTTTCCATAGCAAACATCTCATAAATATCTCCTTCTCGATCTGTTATTGTTACTACTTTTGTCTTGGGTGATACCGCTAGTTCCGCATCCACTAATCCTCTTAACCATCTTTTACTTTCTTTTTCCTTCAGACTTTTTGAGAGTTTTTGTTGCTGTTTTTGGTTTTTTTTCGGTTCTCTTGTCCAAATTTGTAAGTCACAAATTCCTAATGGTACTCCCTGTGTACTGACCATTAAACTCGAATGTACTTTCAATCCTCGAACATAATTTTGAGAACAGGTTTGTCCAAATCCTTTTTTCCAAGTTTTGCTTGGATGATGGGTGAAGTTGAAATCACTGGTGTCTTGTATCATTAAAACCAGTTCTTCTTCCTTTGCTCGTTCTAGGGTTTTTTGACGATGACCTTCAATTATATCAACATAATCAAATCTCTCGGACTTCCAAAAATCATAAGTGGCTTTGGTGTCACTCCAAGTTTCACTGGCTTGTGGAATCCAGATGGTTGTTGTATAGCCTGTTCCACAATTTTGATTAGTCGCTGATTTAATCTTTTATCTGGTAGCCCTGTGTCTTTTAATTCTTGTTCTGCCCAAGATTGCATTACAATTATCTCCGATGATTTAGGTTAGGTGTTATGATTCAATTATCATAAAGGATTCAGAAGATAACGGTAAGGGATAGATGATTTATTAGCTGATTTTTGTGGGAAATGTTCACCACCATTAACCATTAAAGACTGTGAGAGAATTTTTAATAGTGCCAAAAAAAGTAACCCTAAATCATCATTAGATTCAGAGAAAATTGATAACTGTATAAAAGCATGGTATTGGAATAATAATCAAGAAATTCAAACACTTTATCAGAACAAAAAACAATCTAAAACTAATAACACACTATCTGATAAAACTATTGATAAAACTGAGAAAAGTGCAAAAGTAGAAAAGTTAGATAACATCGCACAAACAAGAGAAATTTTAAATAATGACTATTCATCAAGATTGAAATTTAATGAGCTTAAAAAGATAGTTGAATTAGATGGTGAAGAAGCATTTTTAGATCATTTATATTTAGAGATTCATAAAGATTATGGTGTAAATCTAAATAAAAACACTACCTATGATTTAGCAATGATGATTGCCAAAGAAAATAGTTATCACCCCGTTAAGTGCTATTTGGATAATCTCAATGAGTCTAATAACAATGAAGAAATAGACATTAAAAACCTATCATCATTATTTTTTGGTACTACTGATAAAATCTATGATGAAATGGTTTATCGCACTCTTATTGGTAGTGTAGCTAGAATTTATAAAGCTGGTTGTAAGTTAGATACAGCATTAATTTTACAAGGTAAACAAGGTATCAGAAAAAGTACATTCTTTCGTGTGCTATATGGGAATGATTTTTTTACTGACTCAGTTGTGGGTACTGACAGAGATAATCTTTTAATTGTTCATCAAAATTGGTGTTGTGAGTTAGCAGAATTTGAAACTATTACCAGTAAAAAGGCAAGTGGTGAATTAAAAGCCTTTTTAAGTAAGTCAGTGGACACTTTCAGAGAACCTTATGCACGATCAAGTCGTACCGTTAAACGTCAATGTGTGATTGTTGGTTCAGTTAATGAGTGTGAATTTTTAGTGGATACTACTGGTAATAGAAGATTTTGGGTTATTCCAGTTAACACCCAAATTGATACGGATAAGGTAATTAAATTTCGTGATGCTATCTGGTATCAAGCTAAAAAAGCATTTTTGGAAGGTGAATTTTGGTACTTAGAAGAAAAGTATCAAAAACAAAGTGAACAGTTAAACAAAGAGTATTTATATCAGAGTACATGGGATTGTCCAGAACTTGATAATTACTTACAAGGTTTTGAAACAATTGGTATTAGTGGTAAAGATATTTTGAAACAAGTTTTTCAATTTGAATTGAAAGATATTAATCGTGGTCATGAGATTAAAATAGGTCAAATTTTGCGTAAAAAAGGATGGGAAAATAAACCAATTAAAAAAGATGGAAAAACAATCAGACTTTGGCTCAAAGAATTTACTACTGATTTTTCTGTAAGGTTTGAGAATTTAATTGATCCATTTGATCCAAAACCAGAAACCTTATACAGCAATGGGTACAATAAGGATCAAACTAAGGATCAAACGGATCAAATAAAAGAGTTTGATCCATCGCAAAAAAGCATGGATCAATTAAAACCATTAAATGATCCTTTATTTGATCCATGCTCAAACCCTTATAAATCAATAGATGGATCAAAGGATCAAACGGATCAATTAAAATCGCATACTTTACAAATTTCTGCAAAAAATGATGAATCATCACTAAACAGTAATGAACTTGAAAAAAATCAAGACAACTTAAATGAGGGTGATTTATTGCCAACTGAGATTGATTTTTATGAATTGATCAAACTAATCAATGATTTATTAATTGAGATCGGTTTAACCAGTAAAGATGACAAACGAAAATATGTAAATAAAGTATTAGGAATTAAGGCAAAAACTATTATGGAGTTATCTAATGATCAATTAATTACTTTGTATCATCACTTTAATCAGTAGTTATAAATTATCCTCATTTTTACTTAATAAAGTTGGTTATCTATCAAGTGATACAAACTTACTTAATTACATATCAAAACAATACTGATTATGAATAAATTGAGAATAAATTGAGAATAAAGTTAGGTAATTCACTGACTATGATAGAAAAACCTTTTAAAAATAGACTTATAAAACACGGAGAGAGAGGGATTTGAACCCTCGAAGGCTGTTACACCTTAGTAGTTTTCGAGACTACCGCATTCAACCACTCTGCCATCTCTCCTGAAGGTCAAACTACATTATAACAAAATTTTTTACTTAATTCAAATTAACAGATATATTCGCAATGTTTTCAATCTTGATTGTCCGTATAAATGCTTAAATCTTGTTAAAATAAGATAATTGAAGGGGGAAACCATTATATTATTTGAACACAGAATTAATAAATATGACAGTATTGAAAACAGTAAAACCAGATTGGCTAAGGGTAAAAGCACCACAAATTCAACGAGTAGGAAGTGTTAAAGAAATTTTAAGAGATTTAAACTTAAATACAGTATGTGAGGAGGCATCTTGCCCTAATATTGGGGAATGCTTTAATGCTGGTACTGCTACATTTTTAATTATGGGACCTGCTTGTACTCGTGCTTGTCCTTATTGTGACATAGATTTTGATAAAACTCCTAGAGGACTTGATGCGACAGAACCATTGCGATTAGCAGAAGCCGTAAAACGCTTAAAGTTAAATCATGTTGTCATTACTTCCGTTAATCGGGATGATTTATCTGACGGTGGTGCAAGTCAATTTGTGGCTTGTATTCAAGAAATTCGTCACTTGTCACCTCACACAACGATCGAGGTGTTAATTCCAGATTTATGCGGTAACTGGGAAGCCTTAGAACTTATTGTACAATGTGAACCAGAAGTATTAAATCACAATACTGAAACCGTAAAAAGATTATATCGGAAAGTGCGTCCCCAAGGAGAGTACGATCGATCTTTAATGTTACTCCAAAAAACTAGAGAATTATCGTCAAAAATCTATACAAAATCGGGGATTATGGTAGGTTTAGGTGAAACCGATGCCGAAGTCAAACAAGTAATGGAAGACTTACGAGCCGTTGACTGTAATATTATGACGATTGGACAATACTTACAACCTTCTCCCAACCATTTAGCAGTGAAAGAGTTTATCACTCCTGCCCAGTTTGACTCTTGGCGTGAATACGGCGAAAATCTAGGATTTGTGCAAGTGGTATCATCACCTCTTACTCGTAGCTCTTACCATGCCGAAGAAGTCAGGGAATTAATGGAGAAAGGGAAATAGTGAAAACAGAATATTATATGTCGAAATGAGGTTAATTACGGGCAAGATGCCCGTTCCACTGTGGAATAAGATAATCTGAATCTATGGTAAGTTAGAGTAACCCATTAAGAATCGATCGCACTCCTTAGCAACTCCGCGCCCTTCGTTAAACGCCCACACCACAAGGCTTTGTCCTCGGCGACAATCTCCAGCCGCAAACACATTAGGAATACTAGTAGTATATTCGCCGTACTCAGCTTTAATGTTACTACGATTGTCTTTTTCTAATCCCATTTGTTCTAACAGGAATTGTTCGGGTCCTAAAAAGCCCATTGCCAACAAAACTAATTGCGCAGGAAGTCTTTTTTCTGTGCCTTCGATGGGTTTAGGAATAAAGCGCCCTTGTTCATCTCTTGCCCATTCTACTTGTACGGTGTGGACTGCGACAACGTTTCCTTCGGCATCGCCTTCAAATTTGGTGGCTGTGGTAGTATAAACTCTAGGATCATCCCCAAATTTAGCGGCTGCTTCTTCTTGTCCATAATCAAGGCGATAAACTTTCGGATATTCGGGCCAAGGATTATTTTTTGCTCTGATTTCTGGAGGTTTTGGCATAATCTCTAATTGAGTAACACTGGTGCAACCATGTCGAACTGATGTCCCAACACAGTCTGTACCAGTGTCTCCTCCGCCAATGATAACTACGTCTTTACCCTCAGCACTAATTAAGCCCTCTTGATTACCGTTTAAAACCGCTTTGGTGTTAGCTGTTAAAAACTCCATAGCAAAATGAATGCCTTTGAGCGATCGACCTTCTATGGGCAAATCACGGGGTTTTCCTGCACCAATGGCAAGGACTACGGCATCGTTTTCTTTAACTAAAGTTTCAGCAGAAATGTCTTGACCGATGTTAACATTACAAACAAATTTAATACCTTCTTCTTCTAACACTCGAATACGGCGCATGACGACTTTTTCTTTATCGAGTTTCATGTTAGGAATACCGTACATAAGTAATCCACCGGGTCGATCGTCTTTTTCGTACACCGTGACAGTATGTCCTGCTTTGTTGAGTTGTGCCGCCGCCGACAGTCCAGCAGGACCCGAACCCACGATCGCAACTTTCTTGCCTGTCCGTTTTTCAGGAGGTTCAGGAGTTACCCAACCTTGATCCCAACCGTGATCAATGATAGAACATTCGATGTTTTTAATGGTAACGGGAGGATTATTAATGCCTAGTACACAAGAACCCTCACAAGGAGCAGGACAAACTCTACCCGTAAACTCAGGAAAATTGTTGGTTTTATGTAGTCGATCGAGAGCTTCTTTCCACAATCCTCGATAAATCAAATCATTCCACTCAGGAATCAAGTTATTGACAGGGCAACCACTAGCCATGCCACTGATTAGCTCTCCAGTATGACAAAAAGGAGTACCACAATCCATACATCTTGCCCCCTGATTACGCAATCTTTCTTCGGGGAGGTGTAGGTGAAATTCATCCCAATTTTGGATTCTTTCCAGGGGTTCTTTATCAACGGGTAATTCTCTAGTAAATTCTAAAAATCCTGTGGGTTTTCCCATTATGTTTCTCCTATAAAATCTAACTATTGTCAAGGTTAATTAACTATTTTTTGTCAGAAAATCATAACAAATTATCTCAACTTTTCTGCTATTTAGTATCATAAAATGCCATTAATAATAAACTATCTGCTATGGTCGATCGAGTATGGATAATGAGCAAAAAAGAGATTAGTTTTATTGATTATGTTTTCTAAATTTGACAATATTTTCGTCTAATTTGAATTTAACCTTTTTACAGTAAGTGTAGCGTTTTACTGATTTTTTTTGACTATTTTATTGATTAATTTAAACTTTTTTTAACGATTCTTAATATTTCAAGGAAAAGAGTCTAACAAGGTTAACATCATCCGCCTAGCAACTTGGGTTAAATCACCTTCAACTACGAGAGCATTTCATCCCCAAAATCTCTATATTTACCAATACACATATCGAGATGTTTGTCAAAGTTTATGTTAAGATATATTTTGCCAACAGGATCATTTATTACCTGAGTTCGATATAAGCTAAGACGCACCTAGTTGAAAATCTGAAACTTTTCACCGCAAAGAATTTAGAGCTAAAAAAGGAAGATTAAATGCGTCTTGGCTTAAAAATAGATGAGGGCTGACTTGGAAGACAGGCAGATAGGCTGACAGGAAGATTGTGGAATTATTTTCGTAGTCTAAAGTAATGATAAATATTAGCTAAATTCAAATTACTGACATTTGCCCAATCTAACAAAGCAATACCATTATATTCGATCGCCGAAGCTCTTTCACGAACATAATCAATATATTCCTCACGCAATGACGGTTTCAGGGTGAAGCGTAAACTATCTTTTAATGCCTCGTAATGGGATTTAGGTTTTACCAAATCATAAAGTTTTTGCTCTGGCGGTTCTTCCACAATGCCATTATCATTATTATCATCAATGGTACTCGGTAATAATTGTTTTTGTTCATCCGCAGGTAAGGCTTGTATTTGTAATGCTGGTAAATCTTGGGTATAAATCCGTAACACTTCAGGAAACAAAAAGTCTAATTCTGGACTGGATTCACATCGATCGACTATATTAGATAAATCACGCATAATATTATCAGATAAATGCTCGATCGACTCTTTTACTGCATTAGTTTGGTTTTGTAACTGATAAGTCATAATCAAAGCCTGTTGAATCGCCCAAGCGCACTCTCTACGGCGCAACTCTCCTGCGGCGCACACACCATCAAAAATATGGGGATTATTATAGTCTGCTAAAGCCCTTGTTAACATCAACTGGGCATTTTGTAAGGTAGAATTTTTGAAACTTTCATCCCCTGTCAAAGCTATTTTTATCAAGCGAGTCGCCTCCAGAAACTCCCCATAAGCCTTAACCAAAATCAAACGATGCGCTTCAAATTTAATATCATTAGCAACGTCATCAATGCGCTTGATAATTTCATCCCCTTGACTTCTAAAGGCTTTTTTCAAGTCAATAAAACCGTCTTTTACTTCCTGTCTTAAATGTCTAACATCCTCTCTCAACTGTAGTGTTTGATATAAATTTAACCCTGATAATCCTCCTCCTGCAAAAGTACCAACTCCGATTATCGTCATTCCTGACTGCAATACAGCTACACTATTTGTTAAATAGCAAATGCTATTACTTACGTTACTGACACAACTAGCTATATTGTCAATACAGTCGATCGTATTATAGGTTTCATCAAGAGTATCTTGTATTTGTCCATTCTGACGATATATTAATATTGTCGCTGGAAGTATAAGTAACGGACAATCAAAATGATTTACAGTTGCTTCTAATAAAGCATTTCCCCATGATTGAAATTCTGGATTTTCAGCCAAATTTTTAACCGCATTAGCGGATGATGTGATTATTGGGATGAATGTATCCATAAGTCATAGCCTCTTGTGTCAAAAAATCGTTGATATGTCGCTTTTTCTGTTTAAATTATTATAGAGTTTTTAAGCAACATTTTATGAAAGAATATTTGAACTCACTACAAAATATCAATCAATTAATTAAACAAGTCAAAAGTAATCCCTATAGTTCGATCGAACTAAATAATTCAGCAGAAACTTTAAGTAATTCCCTGCAACCCTGCTACGAAGAATATAAAACATTCTTAACGAAACTTCAATCATTCCATGAAGTTTGTTTACAAGATATTGAAAATGCTGATGATGTTTGGCAAAGTAAATTTAGAATTGAAGATATACCTAAAACGGAAATTATACAACAATTAGGAGAATTTAGTAGTTGCGATCATCGTATTTTACAGTTAAAACAGATAAATCAAACACAATTTTTAGAACAATTACATCAATCTTGGCTAGAAAATTTCCAAAATTTAGAGAAAAAATGGTTTTTTGAATCCAATAAAAATGCCCTAAGAAACTCTACTAATATGTTTGAAAAAGATAATTTAATTAAAGATTTAATTTATTTAGTTGAAACTAAAGTTTCTGGCACTATAGAAAATGTCATTCAAAATGGTTTAATACCTATCAAAGATGAACTTTTTACCCTAGATTTAGACAAGTTAGAAACTATAATTTCTCTTTTAGATTCTTCCACAAAAGACAGGGTAAGAGAAAAGAAAAATGCTCTTTTAGCAAATATATACGATTATTGTTCAGAAGGAATTAATACCAAAACTAATGACTATAAAACTAAATTACAAAGTTATATCGATGAATTGAATAAAAAGAGTTTAATAGGTGTAAGTTTAGAGAATTTTCAAAAGTTTAAACAGAATA
Source organism: Geminocystis sp. CENA526 (assembly GCF_050753365.1). Taxonomy (NCBI): domain Bacteria; kingdom Bacillati; phylum Cyanobacteriota; class Cyanophyceae; order Chroococcales; family Geminocystaceae; genus Geminocystis; species Geminocystis sp. CENA526. The sequence continues at coordinate 36,666 of NZ_JBLZFY010000024.1, read as the reverse complement.
TTGACAATTCCATCAGTGATTTTATTAATAATATTTTTGATGAATTAAATAACCTTCTTGTGGATGTAATTGAAGAAGGCATAAAATTTTATAACGATTTATTAGAGAAACAACAACGTTATGAGGAGGAAACAGAGGAAAAAAGGAATTATGAAAAACTCTGGCTAGATTCTCAACGAGAGGAATTAGAAAAGGTACAACGTAATATTGAGGGTGTTTTATTTATTTTAAGTTAACTTTGAGTTACAGTAAAAAGTAAAAAACATGACAGAATCAAGCAACGGGATAACCATATTGTTATTCTAATAATTACAAGGCTTCCCCAAACTTGTTCTCAGAAAAATTCAAGTATTGAAAATTTTTTCATGTAATATGATAATATAAATTACACATAAATAACTCTGAATTAAAAATTATGACTCAAGACACAGTAAAAGAAATTCAAACTCTCGAAATCAGAAGTAAAAAAAATCGTTGGCTTGTAGGAATTTTATTCTTTATTTCACCTATTGGTTATTTTTACACCAATCGTAATATTCTAGCAATTATCATCACTATTATATATGGAATCCTGTTGAGTGGATCAGAGGAAAGTGATACGATGAATAGTCTCTTCGCATTATTTACCATTGGTACAACCGTAGAAAATATTATGTATATTAATAGGGCAAGAGATAAATTTAAACTTTTACAGGAAAATTCTCCTCAATATACGAATACTATTTCTGCACATTCTCAACCTGTTTCTAATGCAGATTTAATGATTTTAAAAGCCCTTGAAAATAACGGTGAAATGACGGCATCACAAATTATTTTAGCTACAGAATTAACCCCCCAAATTGTTAAAGAAACTTTATTGACTTTAGAACAAGAACAATTAATTTACGGTTATAATCGAGATAGTGATGGAGCAATTGTTTATAAAAATATCTAATTATTTTTTCTTCTTTAAACTCTTAAATAACTGGATTAAATTCAATTCGATTCTGTCATAAATTTTGAGTTTATTAAGCATTAAATTAAGGGCGATTTTAACTCTGATGCTGATGGGATTCGATCGATTAAATTCTCAAAACTTTTTTTTCTTTAGGAGGAACTGATAATGATATTTTAGAGACAATACAATCATTGAGTAATCAATAATTGATAAGGGTTTGATCACGAAGTGGCGCTGCTCGATCGACTTTTGTGGGTGGGAGTTCGATCGATTTTTGAAAAAGATAAAATAATCAACAAATAGTTATAATAAATAATTATGCCAGCAAAAGACATTTATCATAATACGGTAAAAAATGCTCTTATTAAGGATGGTTGGACAATTACTCATGATCCTCTAAGAATTAGACTTGCACGAGGGAAGAACTTATTTGTGGATTTAGGGGCAGAACGTTTAATTGGTGCGTCTAAAAACAAAGAGAATATCGCCGTAGAAATTAAAAGTTTCACTCGTCCATCAGATATGAAAGACCTAGAAGAAGCAGTAGGGCAATTCGTACTTTATGATCACTTATTAAAACGTTATTATCCTGAATATAAACTATATTTAGCAGTACCAGAAAAAATTAGAAAAAATGTTTTTGAAGAGGAGGCAGGACAAACATTAATTGAGGATAAAATCATTAGTTTGTTTAGTTTTGATATTGAATTGGAGGAAATTATTACATGGATTGTTTAATTACTAAATACCAACAAATTATTAAAAAAATTTATCAAGAATATGCTATCTTTTTAGAAGATAATGAAATAAAAATTGACTTAATTTTTGATACAGAAAATAATCATTATTTATTGATCGAAACTGGTTGGCAAAATGATTATCGTATTTATGGGACTTTATTACATTTAGATATTATTAATAATAAAATATGGATTCAACATGATGGTACAGAAGAAGGTATTGCCGATGAATTAATGAAAGAGGGAATCCCGAAACAAGATATTGTATTGGCGTTTAAACCCAATGAAATTAGAGCTTTAACTGGTTTTGCTGTTTCTTAAATTAGTTAAATCAGATATGACAAAATGTATAGTTGCCTCTTGCCTCTTGCCTCTTGCCTTTTGCCTACCCTCACCAAACTCAAGTTATGCCCTCGCCAAGTATAAGTTCGTAATTTTGTTTCTACAATGAATTTTATTGTCATCGACACCGAAGGAAGTGATACCCTCAGAGAAATAGCTATTATCAATCAAGATGGAAAGTTAGTTTATGAAGCCTTTGTCAAAACAAGAGGCACAAATAGACTAAATCAAAAACCCCTAACAGAAATTATCAACGATTTACAAAATATTTTATCTAACCAAACCATTATCTGTCATAATGTCCAGCACGATCGAACCATTCTTCATAACAGTTTTCGTAAATGCCGACAGAAACTCCCCTTAGCAGAATTTATTTGCACCCTTGAATTAGCACAAAAACAACACCCCAACCTCCACAGTTATCAATTAGGCAACCTTTGTCGTAGATTCTTTCTGCAAGTGGATAACCTTTATTTTCACACCGTCAAAGCCCATCGCGCTCGTTATGATGCACAATTTACCTTACAATTATACTTATACTTAACTTCTCACGCCCCCATAGAAAATAATACACCTATGACAGTCGAACAAATTATAACAACATCCTCAGTCAAAAATCCCTTTAGTAGCAGTCGTGTGGACGATCCTTATCAAAATCATTTAGACTTTGAACATATATATAAAAGCCAATTTTATCACCTAAAATCTCTCGTAGAAGAAATTAAACAAGATAGAGAAAACCAACAGAGTCGAGGCGCATTGATATTGGGAGAAGCAGGAAGCGGAAAAACTCACCTCATGATGCGGTTAGCCAAAGCCACCTTAAAAACCAATCGCCTTTTATATGTGCGTCAACCCAACAATGCTAACTCCGTGATGCACCATATTTATTCAAGAATACTAGAAAGTTTCGCCCAAAAAGTGAACATCGAAGACACTCAACGCACTCAATTAGACTTACTCTTAGCCCGTGTTTTTGTGAATATTTTAAAAATAATTCAGCAGGAAGATAAAACTCAAAAATTAGAGCAAACAATTAAACAATTAGAAAATGATAGCCTAACTTTATACGATCGTTTAGGAGGAGAAAATACTCAAAAAAATAGAGATAATTGGAGATATATAGAAACGAAAATGACTCAATGGTGGGAAAATAATTATTCTGCCAGTGGTTATGCGCCAAATATACTAAAAGGTATCATTAAATATTGTAGTTATAAAGATGCGAAAACCAAAGATAAAGTTAGAAGATGGTTAACAGGCAACGAATTAGACAGTCAAATTTGTGAAGAAATCGGCTTAAATAATTGGCAAGAAGATAATCTTAGCAGGGAAGATTTTGCTTTAGAAGGAATCCGTTTATTTGGGCAATTATCTACTCTTGATGAACCATTAATTATTATATTTGATCAATTAGAATATCTCATTCATCAACCCAACATTCTTACCAGTTTTGGTAATGCTTTAAGAGAAATTATAACCCATGTTCCCCATTCTTTAATTGTAGTTAATCTTTTCCCCGATCGATGGCAAAGTTTTCAGGGATATTTTGACGATTCTACCATTGACAGATTATCGATTAATCAACTAATTTTACAAACTCCTTCGGCAGATGAATTAACAAAAATGTTAGCCATGAAATGCGAAAAAGTAGGTACAACTTTAGAGAAGTTATTTAAGCCCGAAGATTTACCAGTAATTTTAAGACAATCTTCCATCAGAAAAGTAATTAATAAAGCATCCGACTACTATCATTATCGAGTGTTAAACTTACCTTTACCTCAAGAATTACCCTCTATTAATAAGGCTTCTGTAGAAGAAAGATTAGTTAGTTTAGAAAATGCTTTAACACAAATTGCCGATATTTGCAAACCCTTATTAACTGATAATCATTTAGAAAAATTGTTAACAGAAACCCAGAATATTATCGAAAGTGAAAATCAATTACAAGAGAAAAAAGAAGAACTTAATTTTATCTTTGAAATAGACGAAAAAAACATAACAGAAGCTAAAAATATTCAACAAACATCTTCCGAAAATAATGTACTCATATCTGTAGAAAAAAACATTTTAAATTACCTAGAAGAAAATGAACGTTTAATTGCTGACAATTATCACAATCCTTATATTATTACCGATGATGATGAGTATGGAAAATTAGTAAGAATTATGGAGGCATTTAAACGCTATGATTCAAGTATAGATTTAGATCATTTGGCTTTAGGTAAAAGGGTAATTCCTCAACATTTATTAATAGTCAAAAATAAGCTAAAATTAGCCGTAGGTTTTCTCAATAGTGGTGGTTCAGTTTTTACCAATAGAATTAAAAATTTTAATGAATTAGTTATTTCTTACCCTCAAATAAAATTTTATTTATTAAGAGATGAAAAAGAAGGCGAAATTACTGCTACAGGTGGTAGAAATAGAATCGCACAATTAAATTATACAAATAATGGTCAATTTTTGACAATAGATAAAGAAGCAAGAGTTATCTTTGAATCAATCTATAAAATGATAGTAGCCATTAATCAAAATGATTTAGAAGTTAGTATAGTTGATGCTATTAAAGTTGTTTTAAATAAGTATGCAAATTATTGGTTAATAAAGGAAATTTTTGCTACAAACTAAAATACTCTTCCTTTGTTTAAGGGAAGTAAAATGGATAAAATTCTGACAACTCATATAGAAAAATTCGATCGAATGGTATGGAAACTGAACAATTATTACAATTTTTAATTGATGATGAATTAAATTATTCTTCACCTTTAAAATGTTATATTTCTGAAGAATTATTGACAAAAAAAATAAGTTTATTTCCTGTTATTTATCCAAAAATTAAAAAATTATTATCAGAATTAACAATAAATAATAATCTAAATATTATCAAAACTTGTTGGTATTTTTGGCTTCCTTTAGCTTTAGATTTAGCAGATAAAAAACAAAAACAATTAACTCCTTTAATTGTGGGGATATTAGGAGGACAAGGCACGGGAAAAACCACTTTAACTAAAATTTTAACTCATATTTGGCAATGTTTAGAATTAAGTTCGATCGAGCTTTCTATCGATGATTTATATAAAACTTATCATGAACGTCAAGAATTATTAAAGACAGATTCCCGCTTAATTTGGCGTGGTGTACCAAGTACCCATGATGTATTATTAGGATTGGATATTTTTCATCGCATTGCAATGGAAGATTATCCCCTTGAAATTCCTCGTTTTGACAAGTCTTTGTATAACGGTATGGGCGATCGAATCTCCCCAAAAATTGTCACCCAAGCTGATATAATTCTGTTTGAAGGTTGGCTTGTGGGGATGCAACCAGTAGAGGAAACGGCTTTTATCAATCCTCCTTATCCCATCGTGACAGAGGAAGATAAACAATTCGCCTTAGACAACAATCAAAGATTGAAAGAATATCTCCCCCTTTGGCAAAAATTAGATTATTTTTTGATACTTAAACCTGAAGATTATCGCTATAGTTTACCTTGGCGAAAAGAAGCTGAACATAAAATGATACAAAAAACAAAAATGGGTATGACTGACTCAGAAATTGAACAATTTGTTCACTATTTTTGGAAGGCTTTACATCCAGAAATTTATATTCCGCCTCTGTTAAATCATGCCAATTTAATTGTTAATATTAAGTTCGATCGAACCATCAAATCTATTCAACGTTTTGCTGTAGAATAAATTCGATTATTTTATGATTTACTGAGGTTAATAACGGGCATATATTTTCATTAATTGTAAGCGCAAATCTAAAAAAATATCTTTACGAATGTAAGGATACTCTCCTAACCACAGTTTATGACGAGGTATATAAACATCGGTAATTTGAGCAATACGCATAAAATCTGGATCATTAGATAATAATAACCCTTCTACGGCTTGACCTCGATCGACTACTTTATGAATCCTTTGTCTTGGGGTGGTAATGGTTGCCCGAAATCCGCTTTTATCCCCTATCTCAATATTAAACATTTTACGGCGATTCTCTACAATAATAGCCCTTCCCAGTCGATCGATCGCCGATTCTTCCTTTACCAATTCTTCTGTTAAAAAAACATCTAAAACCTTGCCACGCCAAAAACTGATATAACGATAACTGCGAAATTTGCCATTGCGAACACTTGCCCAATATATTGGACTCCATAACCAATAAAATCCTGCAATAATTCTAAATATTAAAGATAGATTATCTCCAGAGCGTCCAAAAAAAGAGCCTAAAAGCCAAAAAAACAAAACCCCCACAAAGGAGATAAATAAATTCTTTAAAAAAGTCGGAAAATTAGCCCAATAGTGACTATATTGACTACCCGTGGCTATAGGTGGAATTAAATCGTTAATAGCTTCTTGTTTCAATGGAATCAACATAAATAGGCGGAATGTAGATTTTTAGATGAGGGGAAGTAATAGGTAATAGGTAATGGGTAATGGGTAATGGGTAATGGGTAATGGGTAAAATATGTTTATTTTTAATTCTTCATTCTTCATTCTTCATTCTTCATTCTTCATTCTTAATGGACTACATCGAAGTCTAAAGCATCAATGATAGTTTTATTGTAAATGATTCGCCCCGGAGTGGTATGAACATATTGGGCAATTTGCTCACCATCGGCGGTTTCTCTTACTTTATGTCCTTTATAATATTTCCAGACGCTACCATCGCTTAAGGTTTCTTCTTTTTGCAACTCGTAACTATCTTTACCGCTATCGACTTCACCCTCAAAACGTACCCAGATATAGGCGTGTAAATCCACTAAACCTTGCTCATAAGCTCGTAAAGCATCATCTAAGTTACCGTAATAAGTATCTTTTCCTTTCACAGCGTCAGGATTTTCGGCGGTTAAGTAATAACAACCTAATACCATGTCTTGGGAAGGCGCAATAATTGGTTTACCCGTCGCAGGAGATAAAATGTTATGACAAGCCATCATTAACAATCTTGCTTCCGATTGTGCTTCGATCGAAAGGGGAACGTGTACCGCCATTTGATCTCCGTCAAAGTCAGCGTTAAAAGGAGGACAAACTAAAGGATGTAACTGAATCGCTCTACCTTCTACTAATACAGGTTCAAAAGCCTGAATACCTAGACGGTGAAGGGTAGGCGCACGGTTTAACAAGACGGGATGTCCTGCGATAACTTCTTCTAATACTTTCCAAATACTTGGATCAGCTTTTTGAATCAATTTTTTCGCCGCTTTGATATTATTGACGATACCTAAACGGATTAAACGGTTAATGACAAAGGGTTGGAATAGTTCGATCGCCATTTCACGGGGTAAACCACACTGGTATATCTCCAAATTAGGACCGACTACAATTACAGAACGTCCAGAATAGTCAACCCTTTTACCGAGTAAGTTTTGACGGAAACGTCCTTGTTTACCTTCAATAATGTCAGAAAGAGATTTGAGCGCTCTGCCGTTAGCACCTACTACCGTGCGTCCTCGTCTGCCATTATCAATTAAAGCGTCCACCGCTTCTTGTAACATTCTTTTTTCGTTACGAATGATAATTTCAGGAGCAAGAATTTCTTTTAAACGATTTAAACGATTATTTCTATTGATAACACGGCGGTACAAATCATTAAGATCAGAAGTAGCAAAACGACCACCATCTAACTGTACCATAGGACGCAAATCAGGAGGGATCACGGGAATCACGCTTAAAACCATCCATTCTGGTTTAGAACCCGTAGCGACAAAATTATCAATTAACCTTAATCTTTTAATTAATTTTGCTCTTTTTTGCCCTTTACTGTTTACAATTTCTTCCCTTAATTTTTCTGCTTCTTCCTCTAAGTTAATGTCTTGTAAAAGACGCTCTACGGCTTCAGCACCGATACCCACTTCAATACCTTCTAACTCGGAATCTTCGGCATAAATTTGTTCTTCAATTTCCATCCATTGATCTTCAGATAGTAATTGACGATAACTCAAGTTAGTGGCATTACCCGGATCAAGAACCACATGGGAATTAAAATAAACTACTTGTTCTACATCCCTTAAAGGCATATCCAACAAAATACTCAGGTAGCTGGGAATACCTTTTAAATACCAAACATGGGTGACGGGGGCGGCTAATTTAATATAACCCATGCGATGACGACGAACTCTCGATTCTGTTACTTCTACACCGCAACGTTCACATACGATACCTCTGTGACGAACTCTTTTATATTTTCCACACCAACATTCCCAATCTTTAGAAGGACCAAATATTTTTTCACAAAATAACCCATCCATTTCTGGTTTTTGGGTACGATAGTTAATGGTTTCGGGAGTGGTTACTTCCCCCACCACAATACCATTAGGTAATGTTCTTTGTCCCCATTCTCTAATTCGATCGGGGGATGCGATGCCTATTTTAACGTAGTCGAACTGTCTCTGTTGTTGATCATTCATGGGATTTCCGAGCTTACTCAACCTTTTTATTGTATTCTGTTAGTTGATAATGTGATATGCAATTATTAATCGGGTAAGTAGAGGGGATTACTCCCCTTTTCTCCCCTAAGAACCGAGCGTGCAAGTTTCCAAGCACTCGGCTCAAGCATTTAAACTACTGTTTATCTCAGTGATGAATATTATCTATGTTCATCTTTTAGAATAAACTAAGTTGCTTGTTGATTGACATTTCCTTTGTTAAATTCTCCTTAGAGTATTGTTCTTTGGGTGTGTCCGTTTTAGGTCTCTGTGTTGCCCTCACAGCGACTTTGTGTTGAGCCTTATGGCAGTAATAATGCAGTATTACTAGGTTTCTAGTGTTGTCACTTCCTCCTAAAGCTCTTGGGATGATGTGATGGGTTTCCGTTGACTCACCGTTAAACAACGACTGTTGGCAGTGTGGACAAGTGAAGTTTTGTTGCAGTGCAATTTTTCTCCATCTTGCGTTGAATTTTTCAGATTCCAGCTTGTCTAGTTTCTTTTTCCTTTTGGCAAAATACTCCCTTAATTCTGGGTTATCTGGTGAGTTGGTTTTCTCAATAAGTTCATGGCGTTTTATTTCTATCCATGAAAACTTTGTAATGTAGTTACCATTGACTTTATTGCCAAAGACCCATTTGTCATCCCTACTGGGTTGGAATCTCCCCCAGTATTTTTGTTTAGTAAACTTCTTAGGTTTTGTCGGGTGAGTCCTTTTAACATATCGAATACATCTTTTGAAGATGTAATTGTCAAGATGTGAAAAGACTTTCTTACTGCATTTCGGTAATAGTTTCCCCAACCTCTTATTAATTCATTAATTTTTTGAATAAGTAGGTCTAATGGTTTACTGAGACATTCCTTGAATATCTGTTTGATTTTATATTTTACGTTTTTAATTGATTCTTTGGAAGGTTTTGTGAGACATTTATAACCCGTTTTCGTGTTATTGACTTTGTATTGTCTGATATTATAACCTAAGAAATCAAATCCTTCTGTTATATGTACAATGTTGGTCTTCGCTTCCGACAGGTTTAATCCTCTTTTGCTCAAAAAGGGTTTTAAATCCTTAATGGATAGTTCGGCATCTAACCTGCTTTCACAGAAGATTACAAAGTCATCGGCATATCGGACTATTGCCCTATTGCCTATTATCTCTCCTCGATTATTGTATTTAATACCGAGTGCTTCTTCCATACCATGTAGTGCTATATTTGCCAAAAGGGGGCTAATAACACCCCCTTGAGGTGTACCTGATTGAGACATTTCGAGAGTGTTATTATTCATAACTCCACATTTGAGCCATTGTTCGATATATTTCCTGTAGGGGAAATTACCTACAATATCTAATAATGTTTCATGTGTGATTTTGTCGAAACATTTCTCTATGTCTGCATCAACAATCCATTTTTTTGTCTTGTTGGGTCTTGCCAAAGAGTAAATCTTGGCAATAGCATCATGGGTACTCCTACATGGTCTAAAACCGTAACTGCTTCCTTCGAAGTGAGCTTCCCAATAGGGTTCTAATGAGTTTCTCACCATGTTTTGAATACAACGGTCATATACTGTGGGTATCCCTAGTGGTCTGACTTTCCCATTCTTCTTGGGTATAAACTTACGAAGTATGGCTTTGGGGGTGTAACCTTTTCTCAAGTTTCCTTGTATTATTTTGATTAGTTCCTCCCTCTTTTCAGGTGTAGTGATTAAAATTTTATCTACTCCTGCTGTATTCTTGCCATTATTAACCTGTGTAACTTTTCTGACTGATACCAGTATATTTGATAAGCTACGAGTTAATAACTTTTGAAGGTTTCCGATTTTTCTTTTTAAGGACTTGGCTTTCACAAGTTGTTCCTTAGTAGGTGGTGGCAGTTTTCTCTGTCCACGATTCCGTTTTACTGATAAGGTATTTCTTAGTTCAGTAGTTGCTCTAAAGATACGGTTTCTGAGTCTTTGGACGTTGTTAATCTGTATTTTCCAATTAATGTCATTCCAGATTATATCCTTATTAGTTACGATTAAAGGTTGACCTTTATCTATCTTTTCCATAATAATTCAAAACTTTCTCCGACTGTAAATAGAGCGATAAACACCTGTTAGAAGTCAGCATCCTTTCGGATTAAGTATATTCTCTATCCGTTGGGTTATTTATTCCCCCCCCCCTTGCGGGATAACGGCGTTCGCTTTTTCTAACATCTTCTGCCCTCTATGTCGTCATTCATTATTGCTAACTCCTTACTTATCAAAGATAAGAACATATAGGGTTTACCCTGTTCCGCATTTTTGAGATACGATGAGTTTAGAAGAATGCTTTACCCCGAAGAGATTATGGTCATCAATGTATAACATAAACTAGATTATACACTTTTTGTACATAGTTGTAACAGCCATGTACCTTTCTCTCATTCTCTCCCTAATCTAACCTTAACGAGAGAGCATAGATTAACGAGGCTTCGGACACATTATTCGACTTCATGCTCACCTTTATCTAGCCATTATTTTGATTGTTAGATTTTTCGCTATAATGACCTTTAACCCTCTAGCTGTGATACCTTCCAATTACTCGGAACGCACCTTCGGGCGATAACGTAGGGGATGACTCCCTAGCTTGATTACTCAAGACTCTTAAATGCAACTTTGCAGGTCGCACGTCACAAATACTTATAATATCATTTTTTGACTAGACTTATGCAATATCGAGTTTTTAATAGGATTATTTTGTGGATGTTTGGGTTGCACTTCGTTTAACCCAACCTACTTGATTTTAGAGAAGTGGGATTATTAAAAGTTCGATCGATTTTTGAGCCTAAGGATTGAAATTTTGCCATATTATTTATAGTTATACGATTATCAAATTATATAGAAGGAAAACTATATTCCTACTGAATTACAAACTCTCAGTTGTTTTATTGCTTGTCAAACTTTAACCACAATGTATTTGCCTATTTATATAGTTCGTTTAGATGAGAGAATAGGTCAGATTTTCATTTTGGCAAGTGAAAATATCCAAATTTTAATTGACAGCTGATGTTATTACTAAAATCAACAAAGAAAATAATTAATTTTAAAGGAGATCGTAGGTTGGGTTGAGACACGAAACCCAACGAAATTAATATTAATCATTCTATGGGGATTAAAAAACTTTGCTGAAAACATAGACCAATTATTTGTTATGAAAAAATAACCATGAATTATAAAAACTATATTACGATCGAACCTAATAAAAGAGGAGGTAAGCCTTGTGTGCGTGGTTTACGGATTACAGTTTATGAGGTACTTGAATATCTGGCTTCTGACATGACGGAAGCAGAAATTCTTGATGATTTTCCCGATTTAACAAGAGAAGATTTAAAGGCTTGTATTGCTTATGCGGTCGATCGTGAACGTCGTTTGATGATCCCTCCATGTTTAATCTAATCTGGTTTATTGATAAAATAAATTTGTGAAAGTATTTTTAATCAAAAAAATGTTTAAAACTATTGAAGGAATATATAAAAACGGTAAAGGTAAAAGAAATTCCCGAAGATATATCACAAAGTGAGGTTTTAATAACTTTTTTATCTAGTAATAAAAATATCTTAGAAAAAAAGTCAAAACATATAATTTATTTCGGTATGTTTGCTGGAAAAAACCAATCCACAGAAACCGACTTTAAACTGGCAGAATTTGAACAAAAATTATAGTTTCTACTGCTTTATTTTTAGAAAATTTAGTACTTGAAGGTTTATGGTGGGTAACGTCAGTTAATTAACTTGAGGTAGGTTGTTACAAATCGACAATAAATTATTGATGTTCATTGACCTAAAAATGTTAGAATTACATCCTGTATAGAGAAAAGCGAAGAATAAGGAAAAAAGTTGAATGGAAGAATATAATAAGTCAATTTCTTTTTTTGAAGGAAGAGATATAAAAATTAAAGTCGGATTATTTGCTCCTCAAGCTGGTGGAACGGTTTTAATTCAAGCTGGTGAAACCGCAGTTTTAGTGACTGCCACTCGTACTAAAGGCAGAGAAGGTATTGATTTTTTACCTCTCACGGTGGACTATGAAGAAAGATTGTATGCGGCAGGACGTATCCCTGGTGGGTTTTTACGCCGAGAAGGCAGACCTCCAGAACGGGCAATCCTTACCAGTCGCTTGATCGATCGACCTTTACGTCCTCTTTTTCCCTCTTGGTTAAGGGATGATTTGCAAATCGTTGCTACAACTTTGTCTATGGATGAAGAAGTACCCCCCGATGTGTTAGCGGTTACAGGGGCTTCGATCGCAACTCTAGTGGCTCAAATTCCTTTCTGTGGACCTATGGCGGCGGTAAGGGTAGGATTAGTTCATGATGAGTTTATCATTAACCCCACCTTCCGAGAAATCGAAAACGGTGATCTTGATTTAGTGGTAGCAGGTACACCTGATGGCGTTGTGATGGTAGAAGCAGGTGCTAATCAGTTACCTGAACAGGATATTATCGAAGCGATCGAATTTGGTTATGAGGCAATTTTAGAGTTAATTCAAGCTCAAAAAGATTTAATTCAAGAATTGGGCATTGACATCAAAGTCGAAAATAAAGAAGAAGATAATCCTTTGGTAGTTAATTTTATTAACGAAAAAGCCACCGAAGAAATTAAACAAGTTCTCACTCATTTTGATTACGATAAAACCGCACGGGATGAAGCCTTAGACGCTATTCAAGCTAGTGTGGAAGAAGCTATTAACGCTTTATCCGATGAAGATGAAATTAAAGTAGCCATCACCGAAGATGCTAAACTTCTTGCCAATTTGTTTAAAAAACTGACCAAAAAACTCATGCGTCGTCAAATTATTGAAGATGGTGTGAGAGTCGATGGACGAAAATTAGATCAAGTACGTCCTATTTCTTCCCGTATCGGTTTATTACCTGCACGGGTTCATGGTAGCGGTTTATTCCAAAGAGGTTTAACTCAGGTACTTTCGATCGCAACTTTAGGCACATCTGGAGACGCTCAAGACTTAGCGGACGACTTACATCCCGACTTTGAGAAACGTTACCTCCACCACTATAATTTCCCCCCTTATTCTGTGGGAGAAACCAAACCTCTGCGCCCCCCCGGCAGACGAGAAATCGGTCACGGTGCTTTAGCAGAAAGGGCTATCACCCCTGTTTTACCCCCTCAACAAGATTTTCCTTATGTAATTCGAGTTGTATCCGAAGTATTGTCTTCTAATGGTTCTACTTCTATGGGGTCTGTTTGTGGTTCAACGTTAGCTTTAATGGATGCTGGAGTACCTATCACCAAGCCCGTTAGTGGTGCTGCTATGGGATTAATCAAAGAAGGTGACGAAATTCGCATCTTAACGGATATTCAAGGTATCGAGGACTTTTTAGGGGATATGGACTTTAAAGTAGCAGGTACAGATAGCGGTATCACTGCTTTACAAATGGATATGAAAATTACGGGGCTAAAAATTGAGACGATCGCATCGGCAGTGAAACAAGCAAAAGAAGCCCGTTTGCATATTCTCGGCGAAATGATGAAAACCATCAGCACTCCCCGCAAAGAATTATCTCCTTACGCACCTCGTTTAATGACAATGAAAATCGATCCTGAAATGATTGGTTTAGTCATCGGACCGGGTGGTAAAACCATCAAAGGTATTACAGAACAAACAGGCTCAAAAATCGACATCAGCGATGATGGTACAGTCACCATTTGTGCCGTACAAGCCGAACGGGCGCAAGAAGCAAAACGCATCATTCAAACCATGACTCGTAAACTCAACGAGGGGGATGTGTATTTAGGACGGGTAACTCGTATCATCGATATTGGTGCTTTTGTGGAAGTATTACCAGGTAAAGAAGGAATGATTCACATTTCTCAATTAGCTGATCATCGTGTCGGTAAAGTGGAGGATGAAGTCAGTATTGGAGATGAAATTGTCGTCAAAATTCGTGGCTTTGATCAAAAAGGACGTTTAAACTTAACCCGTTTAGGCATTCACCCCGAACAGGCTGCGATCGCCCGTCAAGAATCCCAAATTTAACCTCAAGGTAATGAGGAATCAGGAATCAGGAATGAGGGATAGAGACTAGGAGACTAGCGTAGTTAACAAATATTAACTATTAACTATCCTTATCAAAAGACTTTTTCGGCAACGCCTATTTAGATGATTGCCATGCTAAACCATAGGATTGCATCGGATTATTGACTTTTTCGGTGAATTGCACTCGAATTTTATATTCTCCTGTTTTGGGTATGGGGCAAAAAATATGCTCTACACTATCCACTTTACTCACAGATGAACAAACTATTTTTTCTTCTTGATCATTGGTAATTAACTTTAAATCTAAGTTATTTAAACCTCGATCGATAAATTTTTCTCCTATATCATATTGTTGATTATTATTCACATCATCTAATTCGACTAAACGATTCCATGCTAAAGTTATAGAGATAAAATGATCAGCTTTTAAAGGTTGTTTAATAATATAATCTTGAAAATTGTTTTCTTCAATTTGAGTATAGTTCCACCCCATAATAGGTACTTTTTCATCATAGTTATATTGACCTGCTTTTAATTGATAATAAGCTCTCATGGTGTTTAAATGTCCTGTTCCCATCTGCATATCTAAGGGAATTTCAGGATTTTTATAGGCATCACTTTCTAACCAAGTTTGATTTTTTTGGGTATAAACATTACGAGTCATACCTAATAATTTATCATCTCCTTGATCCTTCAATTTATCAGCAGAATTAAGTAAAATTGCTTTCATTACTTGATGATTACGAAAATCCCTTGTCCATGTATTAGGGTTTTGTCGTAAAAAATTATTACCTGCTTCCTGTAACAGTGCGATCGAACCCGTGATGTGAGGAGCGGCGAAACTACTACCACTTACCCGTTCTATTCTACCATCCACATTATAAACATCAATTTTACTACCCGGGGCGAGTAAACTAACCCCCCTTCTGCCTCCTACATTAATCTCTTGACGAATCAAGCCCTTTGCAATGCCCACAGGAGAAACACTCAAATTAGCAAAATCAACTTTACTAAAAATTCCTCCTTTGCGCATACTATAGGCGGTGGTAATACCATTATAATTGTCTGTAGGAATGGGAATCCCCCCCAAGCCTTGATTTCCTGCCACCACATATAAAATATTATGAACTCTTGCAGACCAATCTAAACATTGAGTAAGTAATGCGTTACCATCTAATTGAGCATTTTCCCTTGTATCTCTTGCCAAAGACTCCCCGAAACTCAAGTTGATCGATCGAACATTATTTTGTAAGGCTATATGTTGAGTAGTCAAACATTCTTCAGGTTGTGCCGCCGTTTTGAGAGAACCAATCGCCCCAGAATATAGATTAGCTAAGGGTGCAACACCTCGCAAATTTTTGTGATTATTTACCATCACTGAAGCCACCATCATGGCATGATTATCAATATGGGCATTGGGTTGAGCAGGTTGATTGCGGTAAAAAAGCCGTGCGATCGGCAATCTTTTATGTAGTGGACTAACTTTATCTAAAGAAAATTTTTTCGGACGACCAATTTCCACTTGACCGATACCAATTTTACGCCCTTGTAAGTTATAAGGGGCTTCGTGCAATCTTAAAACATCAATACCTTTTTCCGAAAGAGAATCATTTAAACTCCATACAGGAAGGGTAAAAGTCAGCACGTTGAAAGCCGTTAACCAGAATAATTGTTGTTTCATCGCCATAGGAAAAATGATGAAGACGAGAATGGGGGAGAGAGGGAGGAAATAATTATATTTTTTGATGGGGGTGGGTTTAATGTATTAAACCCCTACATTCATTTTTTATCTTAATTACTAATTTCATGACCAACATCGGTGATAACTTGTTTCATTTCCTCAGATGTTTTGTTAGTGTCAATTTCTACTACCTTTGAGCTTACATCAATCCGTACGATCGAACTAGGATCATAATTTTGAATAGCTTTAGTAATGGTATTTGCACAAACATCACAGGCAATGGAAGGCACATTAAAAGTAATTGTCATAGGTAAGAAATATCAAGATTTTGTTGTAGGGGTTGAATAATATTCAACCCTGATGAAGTTTTAATTTTTATTTTATAGATTGTATTTTATGGTAAAGAGGGCTAAAGCCCTTACTACAAACCTGTTTTTTGAAGATGTTTAATTTATTATATTTTTGCTTATTTTCCAATGAAAGAATTATCAGGAGCGTAAAATTGTTTTTCAAGGGCTTGTTGTTGTAACTCTGTAACTTGTTTTTCTAACTGCTCAATTCTTTCTAAAAGGGTTTTAATAACTACAGCTTCCGAATCAGGTAAATTGCTATGATCAAGAGGATCAACTTTTACGCCCGATCGATATACTACTCGCCCCGGAATACCCACCACCGTAGAATCAGAAGGAACATCCTTTAAAACTACAGAACCAGCACCAATACGGACATTGCTACCGATGAGGATATTTCCTAAAACTTTTGCACCGCCACCCACAACCACATTTTCCCCTAAAGTGGGATGACGTTTACCGCTTTGTTTTCCCGTACCTCCAAGAGTTACACCTTGATAGATAAGACAATAATCACCGATAATAGTGGTTTCTCCGATGACTACACCCATACCATGATCAATAAAGACACCTTTACCAATAGTCGCCCCTGGGTGAATTTCAATACCTGTAAAAAAACGTCCAAAATGAGACATTAAACGGGGTATAACGGGTAATCCCATATTATAGAGCCAATGGGAAAAACGATGAAGGACAAGGGCTTGTAATCCGGGATAGCAAAGTATAACTTCTAACCAGTTACGAGCGGCGGGATCTCTTTCAAATATAATTTTATAATCAGCGATAAGTGATGAAAACACGATCAGCTAGTTTTTATTAAGGTTTTAGTCTTTTCATTATACCATAGCTTTTTATCTGTCTGAGTTCGATCGAAAATTATCGCTTCAACAGAGTTTATCTGTTCGTAGTAAGGGCTTCAGCCCTTATTTTACTAATTAATGCAAACTAGCTTAATATTTTCTCTCTTTGGGTTCAAACATTGTCACCACAACGGGCATATATTCAACGGTTACGCCTTCAGGAGAATAGGAAGCAAGGGTATGTTGTAAGAAATTTCGATCGTCTCTGGTGGGATAATCTTCCCTAGAGTGAGCCCCCCGACTTTCTTGACGGTGGATAGCGGAGGTTAAAATCATTTCCCCTACTATAATAATGTTTTGCAATTCCAGTGCTTCCACTAATTCGGTATTCCACTGTCTTTGTTTGTCATCAAGGAAAATTTGCCCATATTTAGCTATAAGTTGTCGAATTTGCTTTAATCCTTCCGTCATCACTTCCTCTGTACGAAATACGCCACAATGCTCTGTCATAGCGTCTTGAAAGTTTTGTCTTAAACTATTGATTCTTGTATCCCCCTCTTGATTTAATAAATCTTGGATGCGTTTTTCATTAGCTTGTAAGTACTTTTCTTCGTCTATTTCTGGCATAGTTCGATCGAGAATATAATTGGCGATCGATCGTCCCACTCTACGCCCATAAACTACGCATTCTAAGAGGGAATTACTACCAAGACGATTAGCACCATGTACCGACACACAAGCACACTCTCCTCCCGCAAAAAAGCCCTCTGTGAGTTTATTTCCATTCATTCTCACTCTACCATCGGTGTTAACAGGAATCCCCCCCATACAATAATGGGCAGTAGGACGCACGGGCATCGGCTCATATATCGCATCGACACCCACTAAACGATGGGCTTCTTCCCAACAAAACGGCACACGAGACATGATTTTTTCTTTGCCCATGTGGGTTAAATCCAAATGCACATAAACCCCTCCAGCACTACCATCGGCATTGATTCCCCTTCCTGCTCGTATTTCAGTTACAATCGCCCTTGAAGTAATATCTCTAGGGGCTAACTCCATCTGATTGGGGGCATAACGTGCCATGAATCTTTCTCCTTCGCTGTTGCGCAAATAAGCACCCTCTCCCCTCACCGCTTCGGAAATTAAAACTCCAACGGGATATAAACCAGTGGGATGAAACTGCACAAATTCCATATCTTCTAAGGGTAAACCAGCCTTTGCCGTCATGGCTAATCCGTCTCCACTGGAGGCATAGTCATTAGAGGTGGTATTGAATACCCTACCATAACCACCAGTGGCAAACATTACGGCTTTCGATCGAACTACCTGTAAATGTCCATCATGGATGTTAAACATTACCACCCCTTTGGCTTCTTTAGTCGGCTTTTCCATCTCCTCCCTTACGAAGGGCTTTTCTATCTCCCCCCTTACTAAAGGCTTTTCTATCTCCCCCCTTACGAAGGGGGGTTGGGGGGGATTAATAAGAGGGGAGTCTTCCAAAATCAACTCCATTACATACCATTCCTCGTAGATTTTGACGTGATTTCGGCGTAAATTATTGACTAATTCATGTAGCATGGCATGACCTGTTTTGTCTGCGGCGTAACAGGTGCGTTTGTGAGAATGTCCTCCAAATGCCCGTTGAGCAATTTTACCATCTTCTAAACGAGAAAATAACACCCCTAAATGTTCCAATTCGATAATAACTTCTGGGGCTTCCTTTGTTAAAAATTCTACAGCATCTTGATCTGCTAAATAATCTGAACCCTTGACGGTATCGAAGGCGTGGGCTTTCCAATCATCATCTCGATCGACATTTTGTAAACTTGCCGCAATACCCCCTTGGGCGGCTACAGAGTGCGATCGAATGGGGTGAGTTTTTGCCACTAAAGCCACATCAGCAGAAGGATTGAGCTTTTTAATTTCCAGAGCGGCACGACATCCTGCTAAACCACCACCCACGATAATTACATCATGTTCTAACATTTTTTTTCCCGTCAACAATAATTATCTATTTTAGAATAAAATGTTTTGCTCAAGACAGGAATAAGAAATGAGAATTTAATAAAATATGGAACTTACGCACCTTTAACGATATTCTGTCATTCCGAGAGTAGCGAAGGAATCTCAATCCTTTGATTTTTGGTGCAAGTCTGTAACTTCTAAAATAGACGAGTTTATTTTAAGGAATCAAGATTAAATAAAATAAAGAAGTTTGATATTATAGATTGCTTCGTACCTCGCAATGACAATTCAACTTAACTGAATTATTGAATTTCTATGGTTAAGAATGATAATTTGACCAATGAGGGAATTAAGGTCATAATTAGTGACAAACTTTAATAAAATTTTGTTTAAGTTAACATTTATTAAAAAAGATCAATTGAATGCACATTGCTTGGCTAGGAAAAAAATCTCCCTTTTGTGGCAACGTTACCTATAGCAGAGAAATTACAAACGCTCTGTTAGATAGGGGTTATCAAGTTAGTTTTCTTCACTTTAGCCAAGAAAATGAAGAGTCAAGCCCTGAAAATTATCTAGCAGAAGTCAATCTTCCCTTTCTTTACAAGTCTCAAATTTATACTATTCATGCACCTAAATCTAGTAAAATTCTATTACGATCGCTCCAAGAATTAAAACCAGACTTAGTTCATGCTTCCCTAACCTTATCACCCCTTGATTTTACCCTGCCCGAAGTTTGTCAAAAATTAAACATTCCCCTCGTAGCTACTTTTCATCCTCCTTTTGATAGTCGTTGGCGCAATATTAAATCTGGCACTCAATACTTAACCTATCAACTTTATGCCCCCTGTTTAGCTAAATATGACTGTACGATCGTATTTTCTGAATTACAAAGAGATTTATTAGTGAAATTAGGAGTACCTTTTGAGAAATTAGCAATAATACCCAACGGCGTGGATAGCCAAAAATATAGTCAGGGAGACTCTTACTTTAAACAAAAATATCCCCAAGAGCAAATTTATGTATATCAGGGAAGAATTGCCACAGAGAAAAATGTGGAATCCTTACTCAAGGCATGGAAACACGCCGATATGAACCTTCATGGTAAATTAATCATTATTGGAGATGGTAACTTAACACCCACATTAAAACCCTTATATAATGAGCAAGATGGAGTAATTTGGTTAGGGGCGATTCTCGATGATGAAAAACGTATCGACATTTTAAGGGGGGCGGATGTTTTCATTTTGCCCTCTTTAGTGGAAGGCTTATCTCTCTCATTATTAGAGGCAATGGCTTGTGGTTTAGCCTGTGTAGCCACTGATGCTGGTGCCGATGGTGAAGTGTTATCCCATGCAGGAATTGTTATAGATACAAATGAGGTTACAAGTCAATTAAAAACTATTTTACCCTTGTTTGTCCATCATCCAGAAATGATTAAACTATTAGGAAATAAAGCCAGACATAGAGTTTTACAAAAATATACTCTTAAGGATAATCTCACGAAATTAGAAAAACTTTATGCACAATTAGGAATTAAGAATTAAGAATTAAAAATTAAGAATTTTTGTTATTTTCTCTCCCCCTCTCCCTCTGAATTTATTAGAAAAAAATATTTATAATTGCTATATTTGTGAAAAATAAACTCATTATATTAACTTTAATTTGTATCATTATTTCAGGAATTACTATTTTTTTTATGGGAGGAATTAATCCTCAATTATTGGAAAATATTTTAATAAAATTAGGCATTTTTGCTCCAATTATTTATATTTTTCTCTATATTTTAGCTACTATCTTACTTCTTCCTTCTACTCCTTTAAATCTTAGTGGCGGTTTAATCTTTGGTTTTTGGGGGGGGTTGATTTGGACTTCGATCGCAGCTATTATAGCGGCTGTGGTAAGTTTTGCATACGCTAGATATTTAGGAAGAAATTGGGTTAAAAAAAGATTTGGTATTCATCTGCAAAAGTTAGACAAAGAAATTAAACAAGGGGGAATGGGTTATATCTTTGCCATTCGTTTATTACCTCTTATTCCCTATGGAATTGTTAACTTTGGTGCAGGTTTAACTTCTATTAAAGAAAGAGACTATTTTGTCGGCACAATATTCGGTACTATACCCGGTATTTTACCTTTTGTAATGATGGGGGCTGGATTTTCTTCTTTAGGTAAAGGAGATATGTTAACTATCACTTTTTCTTTAGGATTAATTGGCTTGTTAATTGGTGGTGCAACATGGTATAAAAAAAGGATCGATCGAAATAATTAGGCGTTGTCTCATAGTATTTTGATGAAGGGAAGTAATAGGTAATAGTGCGATTTGTTCGCTAGAAACTAGATAAAATAAACATGAATTTTGAATGGGATATAAATAAAAATATTAGTAATCAACAAAAACATGGAATCACTTTTGAAGAAGCACAGTCAATTTTTGATGATTTATCCGCTATTATTTTTGAAGACGATCGATTTGCTTATGGTGAATCTCGATTTATCATAATAGGTCAAATATATTTAGAAACTATCAATAAGTATATTTTAGGTATTGTAGTTTATACTGAAAGAGCAGACAAAATTCGGATTATTTCAGCGAGAAAAGCCTCTAAACAGGAAAGAAAACTATATGAGTAAGAAAAATTTTTCGGATATGTCAAAAGAAGAAAGACAAAAAATTGTCTGGGAAATGTCTGATGAGGATATTGATTTTAGCGATATACCTGAAATTAATGAAGATTTTTTCAAGATAGCAAAAAGAATCGAACATCCTCGCAAATCCAAGACAAATACCGTTAGAAATAAATAATGTTCTTGAAAACTATATTTAGCATCAATCCATAATCCCTCTGTCATAGCTATCTCAGGGATTGCTTCGTAACCTCGCAATGACAATCCAACTCAACTCAATTATTCAATTTCTATTTCTTAGAGAAAACTAAACAATTCTAAAACTTTTTCCCATGAGTCTTTTGCCGATTCTTCATGATAACTAGCCCTTCGATCGCAAAAAAAGCCATGATCTGCGTTAGGATAACGGAAGATACGATAGTCTTTGTTATATTTCTGTAGCTCATTTTCGATTCGATCGATCTGCTCAAAGGGAATACTAGCATCTTTTTCTCCAAAGAAACCATAAATTTTGCCCTTTATATCCTTTGTGCGAGTCATTGTGGCATTTTTTTCATTGGGACACCAATCCGTGATTCCTGCACCATAGAATGAGGCTGTGACTTTAATATCGGGCAATGTGGCGGTTAAATATGTTACATGACCACCAAAACAAAAACCAATACTACCTACTCCTGTTTTTTTGACATTAGGTAAAGTATATAAGTAATCGATCGTTGCCTGTATATCACTTAATAATTCTTCTGCTTTTGTCTGATTTTTATACACTCTGCCGATGGTAATATCTTCAGGGGTATATCCCACAGAAAAATTCGGGGCTTGACGTTGATATATAGCAGGGGCGATGGCAATATAGCCTTCTTTGGCTATACGACAAGTAACGTCTTTGATATGCTCATTGACTCCAAAGATTTCTTGCACAACAATAATCGCAGGTAGTATTTCATTGCTGTCAGGTTGTGCTAAAAATCCCTTAATCAGTAATTCTTGATTGGGAATAGTTTCGATCGATGTTGTAATATTCATATATATTCAATAGGGGTTTGTTGAATCACCTTATTAATTTGGAAGTTACGAATTTGTACCAAAAATCAAGGGATTGAGATTCCTTCGCTACGCTCGGAATGACAGAATATCGTTATTGGTGCGTAAGTCCTATAATTATTCATTATTCATTATTCTTTAAGCATTTTTTGGGCAACAAAAATTCCTATTCCTGCTAGTATCACCATGGGATAAAATCCATAGGTATAACTACCAAACCAGTCTCGCAGTTGTCCTACGGATAGAGTGCCTACTAAAGCCCCGATACCATAAGCAGTAAAGACGATACCATAATTTTGGGCGTAGTTATCAGGATTGAAAAATCTCAGGGTGATAGTGGGTGCCATGGCTAACCATCCTCCGAGACAAAACCAAAAAATACTAAAAGCGATTAAATAAGTGGTAATTTGACCTGATTTGGCAGAAATCATTAATATACTGGCGATGATAATTAAAGTATAGGATGTCATGGCAATATAGCGAGGTGCAAATCGATCGCACAACCAACCAAAGAGAGGGCGACTAATACCGTTAAAAAAAGCAAAAAGAGACACACTAAAAGCCGCTACATTAGCCTCAATATTAATAATTTCTTCTCCTACTGGGCTAGAGATACCAATAGCACTCAACCCTACTAATGCCCCAATGGCATAACAAATCCATAACCCATAAAATGCCCTACTTTTTACCATAGTGACGGGATAAGATTTGACTGCCGTAACATTGCCTCCATTATTATCTTTTAAGGGATTCCACGAAACAGGAGGCATTTTTAATGTGGTAGCTAAAAGCAAAATAATGATAGTAAAAGCAATACCTAAAATTCTCAAGGTTTTTCTAACGGAGTATAAATTGATTAACCAATTCGCTAAAGGTGCTGTTACTAGAGGAGAAAGCCCAAAACCAACAATGGTTAACCCCACCGCTAACCCCTTTTTATCAGGAAACCACTTAGCTACCACCGCCATCGGTACACCATAAGCAATGCCCACACCACTTCCTGCTATAACCCCATAGGCTAAAGTAATCATTCCTACATTTGGAGCAAAACTAGCCATAATATACCCTAAACCAACGATAACAGCACCTATTGCCGTCATGATTCGAGAGCCGATTTTTTGCACATAAAACCCCGCTATAGGCATTAATATGGCATAAAAAAGCAGTGCGATCGTATAAGGTAGTAAACTCGCTGTTGCAGTAATATTTAATTCTTCTTCTAAGGGTTTTCTAAAAATACTCCAAGAATAAACACTACCGAGACACAGTAAAATCATCATACCGGCTGGAATCAGTAACCATCGCCCAAGATGTGCAGGAAATCCTAAAACTTTTAAATCGGAAGTATTCATTTTTAATGGAAAATTCAGCTTATTTTTAATTACTATCAATTATATTATTGTTAGTTTTACGTCATAATTTCAGTATTTCAAATAACTCTATTCCCTATTCCCTATTCCCTATCTCAATCACTAAATAATCTTAACAAAATAGGTCGATCGAGCGTAAATCTTTTAGAATTAAGCTGATATAAATAATTTAGATTAGTTATCGTTATGCGCATTTTAGCTCTTATTCCGGGGGGAATTAGTGATCAAATTCTTTTCTTTCCTACCCTTAAAACTCTGAAAGAAGAATATCCAGAGGCGATTATAGATGTTATTGTTGAACCTCGATCGAAAAATACCTATCGTGTGTGTAAATATGTACAAGAAGTACTGGTATTCGATTTTCAAGATCGTAATGGATTAGCTGACTATCTGAATTTATTAGGTATGATTAGAGATAGAGAGTATGAATTAGCTATCACCCTTGAGGAAAATTGGGCAGTTAGTTTCTTATTGTGGCTTGATGGTATTCCCACTCGTGTCGGTTATAAAACTAATAGTTCATGGTTTCTTAACAATACCGTACCCAAGAAAACCGAACAATATACTGCCTCAATGTATCATGATCTTCTCAGTGCTTTAAATATTCATACTCCTTGTCCTGAACTTAGTATTAATGTACCAAAAGAAGATATTGAATGGGCAGAAGCGGAGCAAAAACGTCTCAACATTAAAGATACTGGTTATATTTTAATTCATGGGGGGGCAAGTCCTTTAACGGTGCGTCAGGGTATCAATAAAATTTATCCTGTACCGAAATGGCAACGGGTGATTGAGGATATTCAGATGAGACAACCTGATTTACCCATTGTCTTATTATGTGGTCCTGATGACATTACTTGGACGAATGAAGTGTTAAGTTTATGTCCTACTGTTAAAGTTATTAGCCCTCCTGATATGGGGAAATTGGCGGCAGTGATTGCTGGAGCTAATTTGATGTTGTGTACTGATAGCGCCCCGATGCAGTTATCTGTGGCGGTGGGTACTTATACGATCGCACTTTTTGGTCCTACCCAAGCCAAAAAACTCTTACCTCAGAAGCTCGATCGATTTATTGGACTTCAATCATTGAGTGATAAGATTGGGGATATTCCTACAGATAAGATTTTAGAGCAAATCTGGAAGAATTAAGAAAGAATGAGGAATTAAGAATTAAGAATTAAGAATTAAGAATTAAGAATTAAGAATTAAGAATGCAAAATAAAAACTATCCACTATACACTATCCACTATACACTATCCACTATACACTATCCACTATTCACTTAAGACGCTCGTTTATAAGCCTCGTCTAGTACTTCTGAAAGAGTGGGATGAGCATGAATATTAAAGGCTAATTGATGCACTGACTCTCTATTAGCGATCGCATTTGCCGCTTCTTGAATTAAGTCTGAAGCATGAATCCCGATGATATGGACACCGAGTAACTCCCCTGTATCTTTGCGATAAATTACTTTGGCGATGCCGTCGGTTTCTTTCTCTGCTAATGCCTTAGAATTGCCCTTGAAGAAGGTTTTAGCCGTTGCTACCTCAAAACCTTCATTTTTGCCTAATTCCTTCGCTTGAGGCTCACTTAATCCCACATAGCTGATTTCGGGATGGGTGAAAGCCGCCGCAGGAATACTACGATAATCGATCGATTTTTCATTACCGCACATATTTTCTACTGCAATGATACCTTGTCCTGATGCGGCATGGGCTAACATCATTTTACCGTTAGCGTCACCCACTGCCCAAAGATGAGGTACAACTTCACCGTTTTTCAATACCTGCATTTTGTCGTTGACGGGAATAAAGCCTCTTTCCGTTTCGACTCCTAAGTTTTCTAAGCCTAAGTTTTTGGTAGCGGGGATTCTACCCGTTGCCACTAAACAAGCATCCACTTCTAATATTTCTACTACTTCCTTTGTTTTAGCATCAGTTAGTTCGATCGAAACAGGATTACCGGGGGTGACTTTGGTGGCAAAAACTCCTGTATAGGTTTCGATGTCACGACTATTGATTAAAACTTTTTCCGCAATTTTAGCAATATCTGGATCAAAAGTGGGCATTAATTGATCTAACGCCTCAATCATGGTAATTTCACTACCCAAGGCGGTATAAACATCCGCAAATTCTAAACCGATGTAACCACTACCAATAATGGCTATCCACTGGGGTAAAGATTCTAATTTGACAGCTTGATCGCTAGTATAAACGGTTTTACCGTCCACTTCCACTCCCCTAGGTACAAAAGGAGTCGAGCCGGGGCATAACATAATCTCTTTCGTAGTGAATACTTTTTCGCCGTTATCGGTGATAACTCCCACTTTTTGGGATGCTAATACTTTACCCCAACCCTTGATAATATCAACTTTCAGACGTTTTAAACTATTAGTTAAATCCCCTTGAATTTTTGCCACTAAATCGTTAGCATGATCAGCAATGAGTTTTCGATCGAAACTAACACCACCAACATTAACTCCCATACTCTGTAAATGCTCATTATGGGATAACTCTCTTACCTTACCCGAAGCGGCTAATAAGGCTTTAGAAGGGATACAACCACGATTAACACAAGTACCACCCATATCACCAGCCTCAATGATAGCAGTTTTTAAACCCATTTTAACAGCATGGAGGGCGGCACCATGGCCACCAACACCAGCACCAATAATGATTAAATCATAATCAAACTTACTCATAATCGTTCTTTCGTATAAAAATTATGCTTAGATAACCTTTCTATTGTAAGGTTTAGGGGATATTTGACGCAAAAAATAATTTCAGGCAAACTTTAATTTGATTTTTGTACCTCGTAACCATGAAATACGCTATATAACTATTTTTTCCTAGTTTGTAAATTATATATATCTAGCAAAGACGCAAAGGCACAATCAGAAGATAATTTTTGACAAACTAAAAAAGAATTGACACAAAATATAGATAATCCTAGTATTCATTATTAACTATTAACTATTAACTATTAACTATTAACTATTAACTATTAACTATTAACTATTCAAAACTGTGACTAATTATCTACTCATTCAATATTTTCAAGAAGAATTTTTTTATATACCGACATCTTTTACCGAAGATCATTTTACAGGTTTAGTTACCACTTCAATTATCTTATTATTAGTAGCTACTTTTGTCGCTCTAGTGAGTAGGTGGTTGCGAATGCCCTATGTTATTGGCTTAGTTTTAGCCGGGTTAATTATTCCTAAAGACGCTTTACCCGAATCCATTGGCTTAAATCCCGAAGTTATTTTAAATCTGTTTTTACCTATCCTAATTTTTGAGGCGGCAATCAATACCGATATTCGCAAATTAAGCAGCAGCATAAAAGTTATTTTATTATTAGCAGGTCCCGGAGTGATCTTGTCGGCGGCGATTACGGCGGTTTTACTGAAATT
The DNA here is from genome assembly GCF_050753365.1 of Geminocystis sp. CENA526. Taxonomy (NCBI): domain Bacteria; kingdom Bacillati; phylum Cyanobacteriota; class Cyanophyceae; order Chroococcales; family Geminocystaceae; genus Geminocystis; species Geminocystis sp. CENA526. The sequence goes on along the minus strand of NZ_JBLZFY010000024.1, from coordinate 8,946 downwards.
TAGTTTAGGTTTAGTATGGATTACCGCTTCGGCGGTGGCAGTGATTTTAACTATTACTGATACTGTATCAGTCATTGCGGCTTTTAGAACTGTACCAGTACCTGCTCGATTAGCTACCATTGTAGAAGGGGAAAGTCTTTTTAATGATGGGGTAGCTTTAGTTTTAATTAGTATTATTACAACTATTAATACGGTTGGCTCTTTTTCTCTGTTTCAAGGAGTAGTACAATTCCTCATTGCTTTTATCGGAGGTGGGGTTTTAGGTTTAGGATTGGGTTATTTATGTGTTGGTTTATTTAAACAGTTAGATGATGCCCTTAGTAATACTTTACTCACGGTAGCCATTTCTTTAGGCACTTTTCAAATTGGGCAAATTTTGGGAGTTTCTAGTGCTATCGCTGTTTTAACGGCTGGTTTAGTCATCAGTAATCTAGGTTTTCGCAAAACTTCGGCTACTATTAGGGTGACTCTACTCAATTTTTGGGAATATGCAGGATTTGGGGTTAATACTTTTATTTTCCTACTTTTAGGTCTTGAAGTTGAACCTCGTCTTATTTTTATGGGGCTTTCATCGGCTTTCATTGCTATTATTGCCTATCAAATTGGACGGATTTTCTCAATTTATCCTCTTTTAGCTATTCTACGATGGTTCGATCGACCTTTACCGTTAAAATGGCAACACGTTTTGATTATAGGCAATGTTAAAGGCTCATTATCTATGGCTTTAGCTTTAAGTTTACCCTATGATCTCCCAGCTCGATCGTCCGTCATTGCCCTAGTATTTACCACTGTATTTGTATCTCTGATTGGGCAAGGGCTTAGTCTGCCTTGGTTTGTCAAAAAGTTAAACCTTGCTCAACCCTCCCCTTTACGACAAAAATTAGAAGTATTGCAACTAAATTTAATCACTGCCAAAGCCGCCCAAGAAGAGTTGAAAATTCTCTTAGAATCTGGTATTTTGCCTAGGTTTGTCTATGAAGAATTATTTGCATCCTATCAAGCCCGAATTGCCTCCTCAGAAACCACCCTACGAGAGATGTATAACCAACGATTAAAACAATCTAGTGAAAAAGAAGAAGATTATTTAGAAGGGGTGCGCCGCCGTCTTTATTTAGCAGAAAAAAGTGCTATCAACGATGCTATCTTTAAAGGATTATTGCCTAATAATCTTGCAGAATCTTACTTACAAGAGTTGAATGAGAAATTATTATCTTTAAAAGATGATTAATGATAAGCTAGAACGCATCTAAGTCGTCTAGAGAGAGATAAAGAGAATAGGTAATAGGTGAAATGAATGAAGCCGTTGGCGAAATAAATCTTAACATAAAGTTTGACAAAAAGTAGGTTTTGTGGGGTTGATTCCATGAAGTTTATTTCTTGGTGAGGTTTAAAAACTTAATAACTCAACAATCTAAACAGACAAAATATGAATAGGAAACAAATAAGAATTTTTCGCTATCATTCTTACCCGAAACTATCCAAAACTTAGTTAACCAAGCCCAAATCACGGGGGATAGCCTAACTATTACTAATGATATTCTGTCATTGCGAGGTAACGAAGCAATCTAAAGTAGCCACAAATCTAAATTATCATCTATGGTAGATCACGATCGACTTTTTAAAGAACTAATACAAACATTTTTTTGGGAATTTATTGAATTATTTATTCCCGAAGTTTTGCAATTTGTATCAAAAGAAATTTTAACCTTTTTTCCCGAAGAAGTTTTTACCGATGTTACCGCAGGAGAAAAACGAAAAATTGATCTTTTAGCCCAAGTAAAATGGCAAGAAGAAGATGGTTTTTTCCTCATTCATATAGAGAATCAAGCCCATAATCAAAAAGAATTTGAACGGCGAATGTTTCATTATTTTGCCCGTTTAGATCAAAAATATCGTTTACCCATTTATCCGATCGTTCTTTTCTCTTATGATAAACCAAAAAGAGAAGAAAAAAATCAATATCAAGTTGTTTTTCCTGATAAAAAAATTCTCGAATTTAACTTTACCACTATCCAATTAAATCGACTGCCTTGGCGACAATTTTTGTCTCAACCTAACCCCATTGCTTCGGCTTTAATGGCAAAAATGGATTTTAAACCAGAAGAAAGAGTTAAGGTAAAATTAGAATGCCTGAGAATGTTAGCAACTTTAAGTTTAGATCCTGCTAGAATAAAGTTAATTTCAGGATTCATTGATACCTATTTAAAATTAAATCCCACAGAAAAACAAGAATTTGATACCGAATTAAAACAAACAGAAATAAACAAGGAGGAAAAAGTTATGGAAATCGTCACCAGTTGGATGGAGGAAGGCATTGAAATAGGAGAAGAAAGAGAGGGCAAAAAATTAATTAATCGTCAAATTAAAAGGCGATTTAATCATCTTTCTCAAGAATTAGAAGATAAAATTAACGGTTTATCTTTACCTCAAATTGAAAGTTTAGCGGATGCTATTTTTGATTTTCAATCTTTGGATGATGTTATTCATTGGTTAGAAATTAACACTTAATTGCACCCACTATTTAATAATAGTTAGAATCAGAAACTGACAAAAGAGGATTATATTCTTTTTTGTGAGAATGTTTCAACAATTTCGACAATTTTTTGAGTTGTTAATCAGAAGTTTCGGGTAAAACGCAACAATTCACTTCATCAAGGCAAATTTTACCCCATTGTAAAGCCCAACGCACCAATTCTACTCGATTATCGGTTTTTGTCTTAGTTAAAATATTGCTAATATGATTGTCAACAGTACGTTTACTGATTTCTAATTTTTCTCCAATTTCGTTATTAGTTAAACCAATCGCAACTAATTCTAATATTTCTTGTTCTCTTTCGGAAAGAGTAGTGGATTCTGACGTTTTGCCACTATTCATAAATATTTCTCACCCCGTGATTTTACCGACAGTCTTATATCTAAATTGTAACGAAAAACGTCAGAGAAAAAATAAATTATTTTTTTCGGGCAAAAACCCCATAAAATGGATCTTTGCCACCTATACCAAACATTTGTAAGATAGCTGGTAATTCTGGTTGTGTGGCTACTATTTGCGTTTCTTGAAAATCAGGTATTGATTTAAAATATGATCTTACTAGGTGTAGTCTTTGTCGATCGGTCGCATCTCTCCATACAGAAATAGCTTTTTGATAAAACATTCGATTGGAAAAGCTGAAAATAGCCACCCCATTGGGTTTTAAAATCCTAGCAATTTCACTAAATATCGCTTCGGGATATTGTAAATATTGTACCGAAACGGCGCACAAAACCGCATCAAAATCTTGATCTTCTAGGGGTAATTGCAGATTTTTGTTCAAATTCTGGGTAAAATAGTGATCTAAACGAGGATTATTCTTTAATTCTTCTTCATTCATACCATGCCCTTCTATATGGCTGAATTTCATTTCTGGTGGTAGGTGAGATACCCAACTACTCATTAAGTCTAGTATTTTTGTTCCTTCTCGCAATTCTCGCCGATATAATTGTGTTAATTGATTGATAAAGTGATCATCCACATGGTTAACTAAACGAGGATAAGAATAAAATAGGGTATCTTCACTATCATCTAATTTGGTTCTTTGATGAGGTTGTAATAGCATATTGTGGGAATGATTGGGGATTCTGAATAAATTAGACTTACGCATAAATAAGATGTCATTGCAAGGCGCTTTGCGTTGCGAGGTTACGAAGCAATCTTAAGCAATCTCAATCGCTTCTATTATCTGGGTAAGTCTTGATGAATTAATTATAGATAGGGAATTTCGATCGAGATCACATTTTTTTGAGAGAGGGAAAAGGGAAAAAAATTTTTTTCGAGAATGGCATAAATCAGCATAACTGACTGGATAAACCGATAGAAACTACTAAAAACCAGTTATGACAATGATTAAGTCTATTTCTCACCATCTTTTGACTTCGATTTTCGCTGATGTGTCTCAATATCCTAGTTTTGTAATTAAGTTTTTGTTAGTATTGGAAACTGAGCAATTAATTCCTTTGTTTAAAATTCGTGATAATTCTGGGCAAAATAAATCTCTTTCGGCTTTTGTAATTGATAAAAATAATCAACATCTTTCTGTTGCTAATATCCTTAATTGTTGTTTTTTGAAAACTAATTTTGTCTTATTTTATGGTTCTCATTTTCAAGTATTATTAGGACAAAAATTTGGTAATCAAAAAGTTGTTACGGATTCGATCGAAACTTTTTTAATCTTTACTCAACAGGGGTTAATTTTAGAAAATGATGATATTTTTCAAGACTTAAATCAAAATAAATATCAATTTATTGAATGGGATTGTTGGCGTAAAATGTCGATTTGTTTTGATGAAAATGAACCTAAATGCAGTTTAACTTTTTTCGATCGAAATGATTATTTTTTAGAGATTAAAACTATTAATAATAGTAATTCAGAAGTGGAAACCATAGAGCAACAATTACCGTTAATTTTTTGTTATTTTGTGATGAAAAGATTTTGGAAATATGTAGAAAAAATGAGTTATGACGATTTTTTGTTATTTAATCCTAAAGATTTTATTCCTTTTGATAATGAAAAGTTAACTTATTTTACTAACAATATTTTAAAAAATATCAATATCAGAGAAGAAGATTTATCTACTTTAATGACAAAAATGATTGAAAATTAATCAGAATGCTAAATTAAATTTTATTTAATCGTTTTAGCCGATTTTAGCTATTAGCTTTGTTAATTTGTTACAGAAAATTTGACAAAATTAATAATTTGTGAATAGACAAAAAGTTAGTAGTGTATCATAAACTGCCAAGAAATAAATTTCATGGCTCATAGCTTAAGTCTGCTAAAGCGACTAAATTAAACCTATACTTATAGCGTTTTTAAAAATTATGAGGTACATTTTTTGCCTTTGCCTTAAAAAATCAGATTTTTGCATATTAATTGATTAATTGCTAGTCAAAAACCTATGAATTTTGTACGTCTAATTAATTTCGTAAATTAACATTTTTGAGAATGAAAAAATAAAAAATCTTGCTTCATTAACATACTTTTTTTGCAGACTCTATTTATAATTTTTTAAATTTTCCATCAAGATAAACAAAATATAATTCTACCTCTAAATTAGGATATTTTTCTTGAATCCCAGACTTTGCTTTACTTAAATATTGCTGATGAATAGACAATTCTTGTACAGGATTTTCCGATAATTTAACATCAAATTTAGTGCCATAAGCACCACAATCTTGATGATCTAAAATGATCACTTTTTCGATATGATGTAACTGATAAGATAAGTCTAATTGTTCCCAAAAAACTACTGTATCAGCATGACTAGGAAAATCTGCTAAAGCTAAAGATGCCCCTGCTAAACTTAACCAATCAAATTGATGATTTAAGTTGTTATCTTTTAAAAAATTTTGCTCAAAATCGATAAAACGAAAATCGATACAACTCAATACTAAAGCCTTTGCTTTATAATCAGCTTGAGCTAATAAAGAAGATGATAACCAATAAGATAAGCCGACACTTCCTGTTAAGAATAACTTAATAAAATTTCTTCTTTGACAATTACAAATATTGCTCATTTTTAATGTTGGTAGTAACCTCTTTAGAGGTTTTGAAGTGTTAATTCATATCAGATTTTGGATTAGTTATTAATGAATTAAAGGGCTTTTTTGTTGGGTTACGCTATAGCCAACCCAATCTACAAATTTATTAATTCTAAGTAAAAATCATCAAACATTTTTTCCCTATTATTATTATCTTATAAATGAGAGTTCGATCGAACCTCTTAACATATCATTTATTAGAAATTTCTTGCCACTCTAATAATATAGGATAAGGAATTTTTAAACTCAGAGATTTTTCTTTTAAAGGGAGTAATAAATAGATAGATTTTTCATCCTTAATTTTAGGTAAAATTTCGGTAAAATCATATTGCCCTACACTATTATTAGGAGCTTTTTCGGCAAATTCATCTTGTGCTTTTATATCTTCTTTATTAAGAGTAGAGACAATTAATTCTTGAGGATGAATAAAGTTAACACTATCAGGAAAAGCAATTAATCTTAAATTTATCTCAGGATTTTTGCCCGTTTCTAAGCGTTTAAATAGCACTAATTGCCAAACATTACCATCATTATCCGTAAGGCGATTTCGTGCTTGATAAACTATGCCTCCATTGTCTTCTATAGGGGATTTAATTGTCGCAAAAGAAGGATTAATAAAACTAAAATTGATAGTAATTATTAATAAAAAACTGACGATAATTATTTTAAAAAAATTTTTTTTCATCATCTTATAATTATAATGTTACTTTTTCCTTCAATCTTCATCAAATTTCGTTGTCAGTTAACACGCATTTAACTTGTATTTTGACGAATGTTTGAAAACAACTCTTCCCTTTTCCCTCTCTCAATTAGTAAATTTATCTTATTTAGAATAATCAGCGATCGAAGTGATATAAATAAGATGAAGTAATAAAAATCCACCCCAGATGAAGCTAAATTGATTCGCCCATAGCCATTCGGGATGATTGAAAATGTGGAAAAACCACACCCCAGAATTACAGGCAATAAATAAGGCAACATGAACAGCAAAATTCATTCGATCGTCTAGTTTACGATATTCTGGGTCATTTTGTCGATCGGGTTGACGAGGCCAACGTGGAGGCATAATAAATGTATATTAAAGCTAATATGTTTATTTTCCATTTTAACCTAAATGTCGAACTCAAGATTAAAATAGTTGATCAGTTAACCCTTAGATTATCAATCTAGTTTCTCATAAGGAATGAAGATTAAGTAAAATAGACAAGTTTGATGTTAGAGATTGCTTCGTGACCTCGCAATGACGATAAACTTTAATAAGTTATTAAATTCGCATTCCTAAACAAATCGCACTTTTATTTTTTATTTATTACTTAACCTTGATGACATCTCAAACTATTCATCCTCTATCCCGTTTACTGAAGTATTCTCATAAGTATAAAACTTCTATTTATCAAGCTGTAACTTGTTCGGTTTTGAATAAGTTATTTGATTTAGCCCCCCCTGTGTTAATTGGTACGGCTGTGGATGTGGTAGTCCAACGAGAAGACTCTTTTATCGCTAAGTTGGGTGTTAAGGAGATTTTTGACCAATTATTAGTTTTAACCCTGTTCTCGGTGTTAATATGGACTTTAGAATCGGTTTTTGAGTACGCTTATGAGAGGTTATGGCGTAACCTTGCCCAAAATATTCAACACGATTTAAGGCTGAATGCTTATCGTCATATCCAAAATTTAGAGTTAGAATACTTTGAAAATAACAGCACGGGAAGGCTTTTAGCTATTCTTAATGATGATGTTAACCAGTTAGAAAGGTTTTTGGATGTTGGGGCGAATGAAATTTTACAGGTTTTAACTACTGTTGTTGTTATCAGTGGTGCTTTTTTCTTTTTGACTCCTAATACGGCATGGATGACGATAATTCCTATCCCCATTATTATTTGGGGTGCGATCGCATTTCAAAAATTGTTAACTCCTCGTTATGCAGAAGTTAGGGAAAAAGTCAGTTTGTTGAATAGTCGTCTAGCTAATAATTTGACGGGTATCACCACTATTAAGAGTTTTACCACAGAACAATACGAAATTGAACGTATCCGCAAAGATAGTGAAGCGTATCTGCAAAGTAATCAAAAAGCGATCGTACTGAGTGCAGGTTTTGTGCCATTGATTCGGTTTATCATCTTGGCAGGATTTACGGGAATATTGCTTTTTGGCGGTTTGGAAGTAGAAAAGGGTAACTTGGCGGTGGGTACTTATAGCGTATTGGTTTTTATGACGCAACGGTTACTTTGGCCTCTGACTAGATTAGGGCAAACCCTCGACTTGTATCAACGGGCGATGGCTTCCACTGCAAGGGTGATGGATGTTTTAGATACTCCTATGACGATTCATTCGGGAGATTTGCCTTTACCTTTACATAGTGTGAAAGGGGAGATTGAGTTTAATAATATCAGTTTTGCCTATTTCGATCGAGAGCCAGTTATCGAGAATTTCAACTTGAGGATTCCTGCCACTTCTACCATTGCCATTGTTGGCTCGACAGGTTCGGGAAAAAGCACTATTGTTAAGTTATTACTGAGATTCTATGAGATTCAGTCAGGAAACATCACCCTTGACGGCATCAATCTTAAAGATATTGTACTGTACGACTTGCGCCGTGCCATTGGTTTAGTTAGTCAAGATGTCTTTTTATTTCACGGTAGCGTCAGAGAAAATATCGCCTATGGTAACGCCAACGCTAGGGAAAGTGATATTATTCACTCTGCGAAAATGGCAGAAGCCCACGATTTTATCATGGAGTTACCCCAAGGATATGATACGATCGTGGGGGAAAGAGGTCAAAAACTTTCAGGAGGGCAACGACAAAGACTTTCTATTGCCAGGGCAATTCTCAAAAATCCGCCTATTTTGATACTGGATGAAGCGACTTCTGCCGTAGATAATGACACCGAAGCTGCGATCGCCAAATCCTTAGAACATATTACAGAAAATCGTACTACCATTATGATTGCGCATAGATTGTCAACTATACGTCACGCTGACTGTATTTATGTGGTAGAAAAAGGTAAAATTGTTGAGGCTGGAAAACATGAAGAATTAGTAGAAAAACAAGGTATTTATTATGGTTTATGGCAAGTGCAAACAGGAAATGCACATTTTGACTAGAATACACCTAACTTGTAGGTTGGGTTAGAGAAGCGTAACCCAACAAAACTGGTTCTTTTACTTCTCGTCGTGATAAATTATTGATGAAGGTAGGCACTCATGCAAGAGGCACTCATGCAAGAATTTCAAAATTAATAGTTTATAAAAATTAAATTTTGATTCTGATGTAAGCCTTATTTAATAAAAGTTATAGCATTTATTTTCTCCTAATTTATCATTACTGTAGAAGAGCCACAAAACTTCGCTATATCAATATTTTAATCA
>NZ_JBLZFY010000023.1:0-46128 GCF_050753365.1 Geminocystis sp. CENA526 | reverse complement strand
ATCTATAGCTTTGATTATTTTAAAAATGCAATTGTTATAAATTAACAGTTTGAATTTAACCTAATACCTGCAACCTGATACCTAACACCCTTTTCGATTAATTTATCACGACAAGAAGTAGAAAAACCAAAAAATGTAAGTTAAATGCGTCTTAGCTTACCTATTGCTTTCCTTGAAGTCATATCTTTATTCTGAGATCAACGAAAATCTTTGACAGTTTTATATTTTGCCATTAGACTAGATATTATTATATTTATTTTGAATATAAGTAAGTGCTAATTTTTATTTTAAGTTGAAAAAACACTTACATTTGATAAATTCACTCTGAGAATGGACACGCCCTGCCTCTTTCCTGTCTCAATTTTTTACTATTGCTGTTTATTGTCAACATAAAATTAACTGCTATGTCCACAAGAAAAACTACTTATAAAAATGTCATGGAATTACTCGTAGATGAGGAAATCGAGTATCAATTGCTTAATAATAAAGCCTTAAGTAATATGGCAGATACGATTAGTTTAGTAGAAATAGCTACTTTTGCCCTTAATCGTTTACCAAGTTTATATGCTTCCTCTAAAGAAGGTATAGGCAAACAAAAGGCAAGGGGTACAGTACAATTCAAACAGCAAATTAAACAAGCGGTTACTCAAGGGATAGCGGCGGTTACAAGAGATCCCTTAAGAAAGTCCACTCCTCTGCAACAAAAAAGTGATACTATTTTAGACGCTAGAAAAACCTTGACTAATCTTGATGAAGATTTACCGAAAGAAGAATTAGGTACGATCGTTAATTTTATGGAATCTTTTTTAGAAAAGGTAAAAAATCAAGAAATTACAGAACACGAAGTAATTAAGTTATATTATTTATTAGATTTTTATTGGGAAGAAGAAGGAGGAGGGTTAACAGCCTCCAATCAAAAAGTCTTTTGGTATGGTTAATAACACTTAAGTAGGGTCTGCTGAAAAAAATCTGAAGACCATTAAAATCAATGGTTTAGACAAACTACATTGAACAAAAAGTGAGCGGTTTCAACAATTTTTATTCAAAATTTGGACATTTTTTAAGTACCCCCTAATTAATAATGTATTCCTGCATTTTCCCAACGTTTCAGGGCTTCTCCAAGTCGATCGCAATCAGCAATCAAACTCAAACGCACATAACCTTCTCCCCCCTCTCCAAAGGCGTTGCCGGGGGTTACTACTACCCCTGTTTTTTGTAGCAAATCAAGGGCAAAATCAGTGGAATTAGAGTTACGAGGCACTTGTACCCATAAATACATCGTAGCTTTAGAAGGTTGCATATTCCAACCTAATTTACTTAATCTGTCAATGACAAAATCTCGTCTTTGTTGATAACGATTTTGTACCTCTTGAATATAGGTATCAGGAAGTTGTAAAGCTGTCTGTGCGGCAGTCTGAATCACACTGAAAATGCCATAATCAAGATTAGTCTTGAGGGTACGCAACCCTTGAATAATGTCGCTGTTGCCCACCACAAAACCGACACGCCACCCCGCCATATTATAGGTTTTTGAAAGAGTATGAAATTCTACTCCTATATCCTTTGCTCCTTCAATTTGTAATAAGCTAGTTGGTTCGTAACCTTCAAAAGCTAATTCAGCATAGGCGAGATCGTGAACTAACATAATCTCATAATGTTTTGCCCAAGATACGACTTCTTCAAAAAAGCTACGGGGTGCTGTGGCACTGGTGGGGTTATTAGGGTAGTTGAAGTAGAGAATTTTTGCTTTTTGAGCAACATCTTCAGGAATACTTTTTAAATCTAATACCCAATCTTGTTCTGCTTTTAAAATGGGTGCATAGATATTTGCCCCCGCAATGGCTGGTCCTCGATAATGAGCAGGATAAGATGGACTTGGTACAATCACTGTATCACCGGGGTTGATGTAGGCTAACGCTAGATGAGATAAGCCTTCTTTTGAACCTAATAGGGGTAATGCTTCGCTATCGGCACTTAAGTCCACTTGGTAGCGTCTTTGATACCAATTGGCAATGGCTTGGCGAAAATTAGCCGTTCCTTCAAAAGGGGGATAACCGTGATATTTGGTGATATTTAAAGCCTCTTTTGCGGAGTCGATAATAGGCTGTGGGGTTGCACCGTCAGGGTTGCCCATACCTAAGTCGATTAAATCTAAACCTTGTTCTCTGGCTTTGATTTTCAATTCATCTAAACGAGCAAAAACATAGGGCGGTAAGGCACTCAAACGATCGGCACGGTTAATCCAGCTAATTTTCATGGGTAATTTTTATCTTTAAGGCATTGAAAAAAGTTGTCTATATTCCTATATTTTTTAGGTAGAAACAACTAAGATAACCTTTCATTTTACCATGTTATTAATCGTAATGGCAATATAAGTGAGTAGGCAAAATTAATTGTATGTTTACTTTATGAAATGCAAAAGGCAAAAGACAAGAGGCAACAAAGATGTAGGTTATTTTAATTAATTTTAAAATTCACAATCTATTTTGCATGAGTACTTACATTATCCATTTAACTTACATCCTACATCACGATTTTACTCTTTTCTAAGATGTTTCTTCGCTTGTTGCCAAAGGGATTCTAATTCTACAATATTATATTCTTCTAAGGGTCGATCGACAAATTTTTCCATCAAAGAAAGACGTTGAATAAAGCGATTATTTGTACCTTGTAAAGCAATAGTCGGGTCTAATTTATACCATCTTGCAATGTTCACGATCGTAAATAATAAGTCCCCTAATTCTTCTTCTGCATGAGTCATATTATTGTTTTCAATAGCCTCTTGAAACTCTGCTAATTCTTCCTTAAATTTATCCCAAACACCTTCGGCATTTTCCCATTCAAAACCTGCTTTTGCTGCCTGTTTCGAGATTTTTTGACTAGCCATTAAAGGAGGTAAACTACGAGCATAAGTTTTCAGCTTATCACTGAGCAAATTAGACTCTTTTTTTTCTGCTTTTTCCTGTTGTTTAATCAACTCCCAATTATGATGAACTTCTGCTTCGGAAGTAACTTCTAAATTATCAAAAACGTGGGGATGACGACGAATTAATTTAGCAGTGATAATTTCTGCTATATTTTCTAAGTTAAAATAGTCTTTTTCTTGAGCAATTTGAGCTTGTAAAACTACCTGCAATAACAAATCTCCTAATTCTTCGGCTATGGCTTCTTGATTTTGAGAGTGTAAAGCATCGACTACTTCGTAGGCTTCCTCAATAATATAGGGTATCAAAGATTGTTGAGTTTGAGCTAAATCCCAAAGGCATCCCCCTTCGGGCGATCGAAGTTGTGCGACAACTTGAATTAATTTATCTAAGGCATTGAGAATCTTGTGATTAACGGAATCGGTAATATTCATAAATGTTAAGATTTCTTTTTGACAACTTTTCGGCGTTTTTTAGTTTTACGGGGAGGAGAGGGTTGCTTCTTCGATTTCCACCAACTACCAATAGTATCAGCTAAGTAATGACTCATCGCCCCTAATTCTAAACCAATAAATAAAGATAGCACTTCTTGCCAATATTGATTTTTAACTATGATAAAAGTGTTAATTATAGCTTTTTGCCAATGCCACTCAAAACCGAATATTAATTGAGTAATCGTCACTGCAAAAATAGCCACGATAAATAGTATCAGACTCAGATATAAAACCCGCACGATCGTACCTATAATAAAACCATGAGAGATGATCGATCGATGTTTTAATTGTTTTTGATAGGGAAGCCAAATAAAGCGCAAAACTCCCCAACGTTTGAATTGTACCGAATAAATATCTAAATCAGGTCCAAACATTAAACCGCTAAAAACAAAGCCAACACTAGCTAATAATGTTGAACTTAATTGTCTGGTAATGATCCCAAAAACAATAATTACTAATGGTAAACTGTACCATGTGATTCGATCGTGAGTTTTTCCCGAAGGCATCTTGCACTTTTCAAAATAAAAAATTAGTCAATAGTAGTCCTAATTCCTTCATTAATTCCTTTATCAACTAATTAAATTACTGCCGTCAAAAACTCGAACCAAAGTACCCTCTGAAGGTAAATCTTGAGGACGAACGGTGATACGATTACCCTTAACGATGTTGATATTAAAATTAGCTTCTTTGGCTAAATCCACAAATCTTTGTACCCCCTGCAACTCACAAACATCTGCTTCGGTGGCATTGGTTAAATATTGAGTAGGAATTACCATGCGAGGCTTTAAGACTTCGATCGCTTTCATGGCTTCTTCGGCGTTATAAACTTTTGCACCTCCTCCCACTGGAATAAATACTATATCAGGTGAACCCATTAAAATACGTTGTTCGATCGAAATCGGGGAAGCAATACCGCCTAAATGCAATAAATTCACTCCGCCTTGAGTCCATCTCCATACTATATTATCACCGAATCTTCTACCCCCTTCTCGATCGTGGAGAGTTCTAATACCCTGAAATTCAATATTTCTTACATTATAAACCCCCGGTTCAACCATTAATTGAGGATTATTAGGCAATCCTGCCACCGAACCTTCATCTAGTAACCTACTGCTAATCATTACTAAATCCACTACAGGACGGGGGGCTTGATATTTAGCGATACAACCCAAAGGAGTAAAAGGATTAGCTAAAACTCTGATTTGATCATTGGAAAATAAAAAGGCACTGTGACCAAACCATTCTATACTTACTTGGTTAGTCGATGCCATCGCTCTTTTTCCTTGGGAGTATTTAGCGGTTAAAAGGGTAGTTAATACTCCTGTACCAGTTAAGCGAATCCAATCACGGCGATTAATCATAATGTCAAAGATAAAAGATAATTGTATTTTATAATATAAAAAAATTTTTGAGATTTTCTTAAGAAGTATGAAAGTTCGATCGCACAGCACCGCTTTTAGCGATCGAGTTATTTTTAATTTCCCATAGGCTAGATTTCAGGACTTTAAAGTATTTTAATCAGTCATAATTAAAATATCTTCACCAATTAATGATATAATATTTCATTATATTTAAGATATATATTAACTTGACTTTTTCATGATAGAAAAACTGAGACATATTTTTATTACGGCTTTAATTAAGGCTTTTGGAGATAATATCACTTTTATTGAACCTTTGGTTGTACCTGCTAGTAATCCTAAATTTGGTGATTATCAATGTAATGTTGCTTTATCCCTTGCTAAAACTTTAAAACAGCCCCCCAGATCGATCGCTCAGACAATTATTGATAATATTGATAAGGTTAATATAGAAAATTTTTGTGAACCTTTAGAAATAGCAGGTGCTGGTTTTATTAACATTACGATTAAACCTAATTACATCTGTCAACAAATTAATTTAGTTTATCAAGATACAAGGCTAGGAGTAGCAAAAACTGTAAAACCTCAGCGAGTTATTGTGGATTTTTCTAGCCCCAATATTGCCAAAGAAATGCACGTTGGTCATCTTCGATCGACTATTATAGGAGATAGTATAGCCCGAATATTAGAGTTTAGAGGGCATGATGTTTTAAGACTAAATCATGTGGGGGATTGGGGTACTCAATTTGGGATGTTAATTGCCTATTTACGTCTGGAAAAACCCGAAGTTTTAACTACTGCTAATGCGGTGGATATTGGAGATTTAGTTACTTTATATAAACAAGCTAAATTAAAGTTCGATCGAGATATAGAATTTCAAGAAACGGCACGAAATGAAGTAGTTAAATTGCAAAGTAAAGATGCAGAAAGTATCCAAGCATGGACGTTATTATGTGAACAATCTAGGAAAGAATTTGAAGTTATTTATCAATTATTAGACATCAAATTAACCGAAAGAGGAGAGTCTTTTTATAATCCCTTTTTACCCCAAGTAATAGAAGACTTAGAAAAAGCGGAACTTTTAAAAGAAGATCAAGGAGCAAAATGTGTATTTCTTGATGGTTTTGTCAATAAAGAAGGCAACCCTTTACCTTTAATTGTTCAAAAATCTGACGGCGGTTATAACTATGCCACCACTGACTTAGCGGCTTTAAAATATCGAGTCAATCAAGATAAAGCTACTCGCATAATCTATGTAACTGATGCAGGGCAATCTAATCATTTTACTCAAGTTTTTCAAGTAGCAAAAAAAGCTAATTTTATTCCTGAAAATGTGGATTTAGTTCATGTTCCTTTTGGTTTAGTTTTAGCAGAAGATGGTAAAAAAATCAAGACTCGATCGGGGGAAACTATCCGTTTAAAAGATTTGTTAGATGAAGCCGTAGTTCGATCGAAAAAAGACTTAGAAAATCGCTTAACCAACGAGGATAGAAATGAAAGTGAAGACTTCATTAATCAAGTGAGTAAAATAGTCGGTTTAAGTGCCGTAAAATATGCAGATTTAAGCCAAAATCGCACGACAGATTATAAATTTAGTTTCGATAAAATGTTAGCCCTTCAAGGCAACACTGCACCCTATCTTTTATATGCCTATGTGCGAGTACAAGGTATCAGTAGAAAAGGCAATATTGACTTAAATAGTTTAACTTCTAATGATAATATTATCCTCACAGAAGATAGTGAATTATTATTAGCAAAACATCTTTTACAACTAGACTTTATTCTTCACGAAGTAGAAAAAGATTTATTACCTAATCGCCTTTGTTTATACTTGTTTGAATTAAGCCAAAAATTTAATCAATTTTATGATCAATGTCCCATTTTACAAGCGGAAGAAAAAGTAAAATTATCTCGTTTAGTGTTAGCCGATTTAACAGCAAAAGTGCTTAAACAAGGGTTATCTTTATTAGGTATTTCTGTTTTAGAAAGAATGTAACTAAGAGACTTTTTTAATCCTTCGTAGGGGTTTAATATTATTCAACCCTGACACGATTTTAACCTTAATACACTAACTTTGAGAGATTGCTTCGTGCCTCGCAATGACTAAATATATTTAGGGTTTGCTGAATAAATCAGAATTAAGAATTAAGAATTAAGAATTATAGCAATCCTAAATCATTTATGAGAAATAATAGCGTGATAAGAAACATCTCTTAAAACCAACAATTAGACTAAACACTTTGATTTATCAGTATTTTACCTGACACCTGATACCTGACACCTACCTTTATGATAATCTTACAACTCAAATAGGATCGCTATATAATTATATGAACTTAGAAAAACTGAGAGAATACCGATCGAGCATTATAGCATTAACAGAAAAATATCATTCTTCTAATGTTAGAGTATTTGGTTCAATTATCAAAGAATGAAATGATACAATAAATTAAACTTTTATAAGTTAAAATAATTACAATTTACCCTAAAATAAATTTTGATAAATCAAATTAATAATATGCGTATTTTTATAACAGGTGGTAGTGGATGTATTGGTCATTATATTGCTGATTTATTAATCCAAAATACTGAGCATGAATTGTTTTTTTTAGTCAGAAATCCTAGCAAATTAAAATTTAATTATCTCCATCGAACTGGAGTTAATATAATTGAAGGAGATTTAAGTCATATTCTCGACTATCAAGAATTATTAAGTACCATAAATATCGCCATTTTAACCGCTACTTGTTGGGGAGGAGAAGAAGAGTCTTACCAGATAAATGTGGAGGCAAATATAAATTTAATTAACAGTTTAAATCCCGATAATTGCCAACAAATAATCTACTTTTCTACCGCCAGTATTTTAAACCAAGATAACCAACTTTTACACCAAGCAGGAGAAATTGGGACAGACTATATTAAGACAAAATATCAATGTTATACTAAACTCTCAGAATTACCATTATTCGATCGAATCATCACAGTTTATCCTACTCTGGTGTTTGGTGGAGAAGAAAATAAACCCTATTCTCATCTATCGGCTGGATTAAAAGATTTACCTAAATTAATTAACCTCATTCGTTGGTTTCAAGCAGACGGTAGTTTTCATTTTATTCATGCTCAAGATATAGCAACTATGATTGTTTATTTAATCGAAAATAGAGCTAATTTAGACAGTAGTTATGAGCAAAAATTTGTCTTAGCAAATCCTTCCTTAAAAGTTAATGAAGCTATCCAAGAAATTAGTAATTATTTCGGCAAAAAAGTTTATTTTCAAATACCATTATCAATTTTATTAGCAAATGTTTTTATTAAAGTTTTTAACGTCCAAATGGCAGAATGGGATTATTTTTGCTTAAACTATCGTCATTTTGTTCATAAAAAATTTGTCAATCCTCATACTTTTAATTTACAATCTTTTGCGCCCAATTTAACAAGTCTTTTAGATGTTTCACTGAAAAATTCTCAATAAACCTGATTTCGATGAAAAAAATGGAAAAATAAGGCGTTGAGACTCATAATTGACACAATTTTAGACAAAATCTGATTAGTTTCGGTGATATTGCCCATAGAAAACATTATACAAGGATAAACTGCTTGTCCCCATAATGGATGTATAATCCCACATTGTCCTGATTTTACTTGAAATGATGATAGGTTTCGATCGAGCAGATGGGGGATACTAAATATTTGTGTACCTTGAGTGGAATATTGAGGAAAACCGCTTTTAGGACAAATAATTTCTGATAAAATACCTTGTTTTTTAGACTGATAATAAAATTCTTTTCCTAATTGATTAAACTTTAATAATAATCTATCTTTTTCTAATTGTTCTTGAGGTAAATTAGAGCCATTTAAAGGATATTTACATTGAAAAAACAGAAAAATAATAGTTTGAGGATAGGTTAACCAATCAGGCAATAATTCTTTTAAATGCTTGACAATATACTCATTTTTTGCAGAATTAAAGTTCTTGATTTCTATTTCATAATTTAATTTTGTGTCTTCATCTATAAAGGTTTTTTTCATAAAAGATTTACAAATTCTGTTACTTTTGTGACAACTTTATCCGCTCCAACTTTGAGTAACTGATTAGTATAATTTTCACGAAGAATATCATCATTTTGCACATGGGGAGGCAAAACCCCGATCGAAATCCACTTTCTTTGAGGTTTAATGTTTTTAGCATTCTCGATCGTCATTATATCTGCAACGGTATCCCCTAAATAGACTACGGGTAAGCCTGAAGGTAAAGAGAATCTCGCTTCTATCAATTCTATCGCTAAAAATAACCCCGTGGGGTCTGGTTTACTCGGTGCGTCATCCATCGCCACTAAAACGGGATTTTCCAACCCTAAACGGTATTTTAAGATATATTCGGCTGAACCGTTGGTAGCTCCACTAAAAAAGCCCCAAGCTAAGTTATTATTTGTTAAGGTGTCAAAATAGGTTCGATCGACTAAAAGAGGTTCATTAGTAATATATCCTTCCCATGTTTCGGGTTTGTCGGGTTGACTGCCTCGATAACGGCATTGAAAAAAATGCACAATCTCATCATAAGTATAGGGGGGATTTTCACGAGATTGACCTTGACTTTCATAATAACGAAAGATTAATTCTTGAGAACATTCCCAGTCATTATTCCAGATACCTTCTCCTTTGAGATTATCTATATCCGCCATAGTCGGACGATAGGCATTATTGGTAAAATATTCTACAGTATCAGCTAATGCTCTACGATAAGAATTAGTTACATCTCGGATTACTCCGTCTATATCAAAAATCACGATGGATTTCACTCTATTTAACCTCACAGAAACAACAACACAGGCAATCTAAACTATTATTATAAAGTGTAACAAGTTACACGTCTAATAGATACAGTTAAATAAATTTAACTCAATTTCCCTAAAAAATATCATAGTTTTTCAGAATAATTAATTTTTTAAAAGGAGATTGGTAAATTCTTTCTTAAAAATCGTCTTATTAATTTTATAATTCACTGATAACGCTTAATCTCACAGTTTGTCCATTTTCTAATTTATCACTACTTCTTACCACAATTCGATCGTTAGTGGTTAATCCATTAAGGATTTCAACTTTACCATTTCTTGATTGCCCTAAAGTCACCTGTCGAGTAGTAACTTGGGGATTATCTATACTGTTGTTTAATACAAAAACTGTATTAGATAGGATATTTTCTCTAGGATTATTAATTTTTAACGCCGTTTCTGGTATCACAATAGGTGCAACATTATTTTGAGAAAATTTGATTCTGGCTAATAACCCCCCATTAATTTTTTGTTGGGGATTACTCAATAAAATTTCTATGGGAATTTGTCGAGAATTTCGATCGGCAGAAGGTGATATTCTATTAATTATTCCCGTGAATTTTTCATTAGGAAACGCATCTAAAGTAACGTTAACACTCTTTCCTAAAGCCAGATTTTCTAAGTCTAATTCTGATACCGCTACAGCAACTTTTACTTGACTAAAATCCCCTATTTTAATTACTTCTCCTCCCGGTTGAATTAAGTTTCCTTGTTCCGTTAATCTTTCTAATACATAACCGCTACTAGGTGCTTTTATCTGAGTATAATTAAGCCTTTTTTTCTCCTCGTCAATAATAGCTTTTTGAGCGGTAATTCTTCCTTTTGCGGTTTTCACTGCCGCCTGTCTAACACTAACTTGAGATTGGGCTGATATAACCGCTTGTTGCACAGTTTTTGCTTCCGTTTGCGCTAATTCCACTTCTCTACGAGCAATGGCACCTTCGTTGTATAATTCGTCTAGTCGATTTGCGTCAACTTCCGCTTGGGCTAATTGTACCTGATTAGATTTAACTTGTGCTTGAGCAGAAATTACATCCGCTTCGGCTTCCGTCACCGCAGAATTTAAAGATGCTAATTCGGCTTCAGCCCTATATAATGATGCTTTTAAAAGGGTATCATCTAATTGAGCGATTACTTGCCCTGCGGTTACTCTATCCCCTACATCCACCGTTAAATTTAAAATCTGTCC
This sequence comes from Geminocystis sp. CENA526, assembly GCF_050753365.1. Classification (NCBI taxonomy): domain Bacteria; kingdom Bacillati; phylum Cyanobacteriota; class Cyanophyceae; order Chroococcales; family Geminocystaceae; genus Geminocystis; species Geminocystis sp. CENA526. Next base: position 35,328 of record NZ_JBLZFY010000023.1, on the reverse strand, counting down.
TTCGGCTTGAGACCTTAATATTACTTCTTTGATAGGTTCAGTCGTACCAATATATTCCCTAGGTTGGGTTAAAATTCCTGTGCTTACTTTAACCACATCCACCGCAGGAATACTAGGCGCTTGTCTGACGACTCTTTCTTCTTGGGCTTCGCTTTTTGCCTCCCAAAAACACCCTCCCAAAGGCAATAAGGCAACAAATAAAGCTGTTATGCTTCCCCATTGGCGGATTTTTTTCCTCTTAATAAATGAAGATAAGGGTTCGATCGACTTAGGATATAGCATAATGTTGAAGGAATAAATATAAAGATTTATAAACAAAAATTCCTTTTCATTGTATCATAGTCTTATTTAAACTAGGGTGAAACCTCAATATTATGGACTTAAACTTATTATTTAATCTCGCTAATTTTTTTGTATTGCCTTTTTGGTTATTGATGATTTTTTTACCAAATTGGGAAATTACTCAAAAAATAATGAAATCTTACCTACTCTTTTTACCTTTGATTTTTCTCTATATTTACCTCTTTATAACAGGCTTAAATCCAAATTCGATCGAAACCTTATCCAATCCACAACTAGCAGATTTAGCCAAAGTATTTAGTGATCCTACCATAACTTTTGCAGGATGGGTACATTTTTTAGTCTTAGATTTATTCTTAGGTAGATATATTTATTGGGAAGGGCAAACAGAGAAAGTTTGGACAATTCACTCTTTAATTTTATGCTTATTTGCAGGTCCGATGGGCTTTTTATCCCATATAATAACTAGAACGATTCAACTCAATTTGTTCAATAAAAATAATACCTCCGTAGAAGTAAGCTAAAACAAGATTATCAGGTGATTGTCTTCCATCTCGATCGATAATTTGATTTAATAGGACGTTTACACCTCTAAGGATATTCTGTCATTCCGAGAGTAGCGAAGGAATCTCAATCTCTTAATTTTTGGTACAAGTCCGTAAATTTAGTTATGAATTATTAAGTAATATCAAGAAAAGTTACAAAATCAAGATTTTAGTGGCGAACTTTAAGGGGATACTTTATATTAGAGAGTAGGTACTAAAGAAAGAAGTTAAATCTCTTTCCCAAAAGTGCATTAGAGTTTGTACCCTCTGCTCTAATGGTTGCTAACTTGAAAACTGTGACTTCTGAGATTATTTAGCTCGACTGTTATAGTTGTGGTGAAGTAAAAAAGTCAAAAGAAGAGGCGTTTATATAGTTCGTTGTGGCGATGTGCTACTGGTTCAGGTTACGTTAGTTGAGTTAAAATTCAAGATGTGATTTGTGAATCCTCAAAGCCCAGACTAAAAGTTAGTATTGTGTCCACCTTTAGTAACTCGGTTTTTCTGAGATAAATTTTTGAATCTTATATCATCTCATATAGCATAACCCTCCTAGTTTCTACGGGGGGTTTTGTTATTTATAAACTAGGAGTTATCTAAATTTACTATACTCATCAAGGTTGTAATTTAAAATGAATCAAATTACTACTTTATCTGGAAAAAAGACTAGTATTCTTGGCTTGGGTGCTAACCCAAAAATGGATTTGCAATGTATTTTTCAGGCTTATCAAGGGGGAATTAATTACTTCTTTTTTTATGATTCTAATTCTACTCATCTACTTAATGAATGTGCTAAATTAGCTGCAAATTATCGTCAAGAAATCATCATTGCAACGGGAAGTGAGCATAGAAATATTCAAGATTTAGAAAGTTATAGAAGAAATTTTTGTCAATTATTAAACATAGAAATTATTGATATTTTTTTTCTACAATATATTTATCATCAAGATAATATTGTCGAGATAGAAAAGTTATTATATCATTTACACCAATGGAAAAAACAAGGATTAATTCGTTATGTCGGTATTAGCAGTCACGATCGAGATTTAGCCGTCAAATTTCTAAATAGTGGTAAAATTGATGTACTAATGCACCGATATAATATGGCGCATCGACAGGCAGAAAAACAAGTATTTCCCACCGCAATAAGCAACCAAATTCCCGTCATAAGTTTTACAGCTACTCGCTGGAGTTCACTTTTAAAAGGACATAATAATTGGCAATTTAACATTCCAAAAGCGGTAGATTGTTACCGTTTTGTTTTACAAAATTCAGCTATCAATTTAACCTTAACATCCCCGAAAACACTCGAAGAATTAAAGGAAAATTTAGAATTATTTAATAATCTTAAAATGAAGGAAGATGAATATAATTTATGGAAAAAATACGGAGATTTAATTTATGGAAATGGTACTGATAGTTTTGAAACTCAATGGCTCTAATATTAATTTAGATGGATATAATATTAATTTAGATCGATCGTATTTAGGAGATTATAAAAAAGTTTTTTGATGAAGAGAAGTAATAGGTAATAGTTTTGGAGTTATTATAATATAGTATAATATTTGTATTTTTTGTGCCTAGTTTTTGACCAAAAATTGTTGAAATAATCCTGTAAAAAAGATTAAAATATGCGTACAAATTCCATTCAATTACCCGTTATTCCCATAGTTAATGAATTAATCAAAAACAATCCTAATACTATCTCATTAGGGCAAGGAGTAGTGTTTTATTCTCCACCAGAAGAAGTATTTAATCACATTAATAATTTTCATAAAAATCCCCACAATAATTTATATCAATCTGTGCTGGGAATACCAGCTTTATTAACAGAAATTAAGCATAAATTAGCAATAGATAATAATATTTTAGTACAGGACGATCGAACCTCAATTTTTGTGACGGCGGGTTCTAATATGGCTTTTATGAATAGTATTTTAGCCTTAAGTGATCCCGAAGATGAAATTATAATTTTATCCCCTTACTATTTTAATCATGAAATGGCTATTAGATTAGCAAATTGTACTCCGATAATTGTCGAAACTGATCACGAATATCAACCGAATATTAATAATATTTTAAAAGCAATAACAGCAAAAACGAAAGCGATTGTTACTATCTCTCCTAATAATCCTACAGGGGTGATTTATTCTAGGGAAGATTTATTAACTATTAATAATATTTGTCGAGAAAAAGGTATTTATCATATTAGTGATGAGGCTTATGAATATTTTACTTATAATAATGTAAAACACTATTCTCCTGCCAGTTTTCCCCATAGTGATAATCATACAATTTCTTTATTTAGCTTATCAAAAGCCTATGGTTTTGCTAGTTGGAGAATTGGTTATATGGTAATTCCAAAACACCTAGAAATGGCAGTAAAAAAAGTTCAAGATACCATCTTAATTTGTCCGCCTGTTATTTCTCAATATGCTGGATTAGGTGCTTTAAAAATAGGGATTAATTATTGTAAAAAATATTTATTAGAAATCAGTAAAGTGAGAGAAAAAATGTTAGATTCTCTCAGCAATATTAAAGATATTTGTCAAGTAAGTAATTCTGATGGTGCATTTTATTTTTTTCTAAAAATTGACACAAAAATCAATTCTTTTGATTTAACAAAAAAACTTATTGAGAATTATCAGGTGGCGGTGATACCGGGGACTACTTTTGGCATAGAAGATAAATGTTGTCTTAGAGTAGCCTATGGATCATTAAACTATGAAACCGCCGAAATTGGTATTAATAGATTAGTGGAAGGTTTATCAGAATTAATTAGGGAGTGAGAAAAAACTAATGAGATTTGAAAATTTGTTGTGCTTTGAGTAAAGTTTCGATAACTTGATCTGAATCTATTAATCTTTTTAACACTACTTGACCAATATTGGAAGATTGTCTGAGTGTTTCACTAATAGGCATAACTTCCACCATAATAATATTGTCTTCTACTTCATTTAACCAGAGAACTTGATTATTCTCGATCATACCTAAAGGTAAAGACTGGATATGAGGTTTTCTTCGCCACACTGTTTCATTCCAAATGCCCCCCCTTTCCCATATTCGATTATGAGTCCAACCTTCGGTTAAGAAAAAATATTTCATAATTACACTAAAGCTAGTTTGCATCTGTTAAATAAAGATTGCTTCGTCACCTCCTAATGACTTTTTATTGGTAATAGAAGTTTAAGCACTTGTACCAAAAATCAAAGGGTTGAGATTCCTTCGCTACTCTCGGAATGACGGAATATCGAATATCGTTAAAGGTGCGTAAATCCTAGGTGATTAGAAGACGATTAAAATTAATGATTGATAGGGTTGGACAATGCTCAACCCCTACAGTAACAAAAAATGTGTATTTTCATCACCCCTTAATTAGAAGTATTAGCAGTTTTTACTGGAGGGCGTGGTAGATACCATTTAAAATGTTGATAAGCAGTACGAGAAATCTCTTGTATTAATGTTCGTGCTGAATAGTCATTATGAGGACGTTTGACTAATACCCCCCCAATATAACGTTTTCCTGTGGGGATGTCCACAATTCCTGCATCTCCCAACACTTTCCCTATATCCCCTGTTTTATGGGCAATGGTGGCATCTTTTTCGATTCCTTGAGGTAATAATGTTCTAGTACGAGTCTGTCTCATTATATCTAACATTCGATCGCGCGATCGAACCGAAATTAAATCACCCTGATTGACTTTAGCCAACACCATGGCTAAATCCCTAGGGGTAGTGGTATTTGTACCTTCTAAATCAGGTAAAGGATTATTAATGACGGTGACATCTAAGCCCCACTCTTTAAAACGTCTATTTAACTCATCTTTACCGCCGATACGTTCAATAATCATATTAGTAGCAGTATTATCACTATTAATGATCATTTCCGAAGCAGTATAAATCGCACTATATTTAGTGCCAACGGGTTGATATTGCATAGCACCTGCTCCTCCACCTATATTACTAGGACTGGTAGCTAATTGCTCATCTAAATATATTTTTCCTGCATCCACATCCTGAAAAAAGGCGACTAAGATAGGAATTTTAATCGTACTAGCGGCGGAAAAAGTAGTGATACCATTAAAATTAACAAAAGCGCCATTATCTAAATCCACAAAAAACGCCCCTGCTTCTAAATGAGGATATTTAGCTTGTAATTGGGCAAATTTATTTTTTAAATCTCCTAACTCCCTACTAAATGCTAAAGATTCACTATTTCTGATGGTAGGGGATGATTCTTTTTCTGTTACTGAAGTATTAGCTTGTAGTGTTTCCTCGATCGAAGATTCGGGATTTTGGCTAACTTTCATCAATAAATCGTCAACAAAAGGTAAATTCACTTCGGGAAATAAAGGTTGAGTTAAGTCAATATTGGCTAAAACACTACCAAAAATAGTTCCCATACCTACTCCCACAATAGCTAATCGGAAAATATTATTAATGATGGTGTTAACAAGATTTCCAGAGGTAGAATTTTCGGGGGTAATTGATGGATTCGGAGTTATGACATTACTGGTTTTGATTACTCTACCATTCAAAGAACTAGCACCTACTCCCGACGGTTTTCTCGGAGTGGTTTGTCTTTTTTTTCTGCCAGAAGATGATTTGCGATTAAAGTTGTTGTCGCCGTGAGTTCGAGATAAAAATATAGACAAGGTTATCCCCTCAATAGTTCGATGTGTAAAAAGTTTAACTTATTTATAAGGCATATTAGGTATAAAAGTTAATTTTTTTTGATTGAAATAGAAATTACGCACTTGTACTAAAAATCAAAGGATTGAGATTCCTTCGCTACTCTCGGAATGACAGAATATCGTTAGAAGTGTGTAAGTCCTATAAAAATGGAAAAAGAGATGATGATGAAGACAAAATTTAATTGAGATTTTTGATTTTATGTTTCAAAAGCTAGAATAGTACTAAATTCGATTAAAAGCAATCTGCAAAAATTATGACAACTGTAATCGCCCCTGAATCGAAAGAAACAACTCCAGAAATACAATTACCCCCCACTGAATTAATTTATGATGATGGAGAGCCTATGGAAAGTAATCGTCACCGTATCGCTATGAATTTACTGATTAACTCCATTGAACAGGATTTTGTCGATCGAGATGATTTTTTTGTCGGTGGTAATATGTTTATTTACTATACTACTGCCCAAGTCAAAAATAAAGATTTTCGTGGACCTGATTTTTTCTTAGTATTAGATACTCACAGAGATAATTCTCGTAAAGCGTGGGTAGTATGGGAAGAAAATGGTCGCTATCCAGATGTTATTATTGAGTTGATGTCTCCTAGTACGGCAAAAATCGATCGAGAAGACAAAAAAGAACTATATCAAAAGGTATTCAAAACAAGAGAATACTATATCTATGATCCGTTCGATCGAAATTCTTTGCAAGGATGGCGTTTAGATAGTAACTTTGTTTATCAGGAAATATTACCCAATGAAAAAGGTTGGCTTTGGTGTGAAACTACCAACTTATGGTTAGGTACATGGGAAGGAAGTTTACTGAAAGAACAAGCCCATTGGTTGAGATTTTATCACAACGATGGAACTCTAGCTCTTTTACCTGAAGAATTTGCTCAACTTCAAGCTCAACAAGCCCAAATTCAAGCTCAACAAGCCCAAATTCAAGCTCAACAAGCTCAAATTCAAGCCCAAGAAACCCAACTTGAACTAGAAAAAGAGCGAGAAAAAGCCCAACGTCTAGCCGAGCGTTTACGAGAGTTGGGAGAAAATCCTGAAAATTATTAACACAAGTGCTATAAGGGTTGAATAGTATTCAACCCCTACAAACCGCCCTCAAATCTATGAGTCTGTTGGCGAAACATTAGTTTACCTATTACCTAATTACTTTTTTTACGACTTCCTTTAGTGAGATAGGCAAGAAAAAATCCTACCATTGCTGTCATTCCTAACTGCCAAAAATTAGGTACGATCGAAGCGGTTAAAATTAAAAGAGTCAGAAGAATAATATATTGACGTTTTATCTTCATTAGTTTTGTCTAAAAATTTATAAAGGGTGTTGGGTTGCACTTTGTTTAACCCAACCTACAGAATATTTGATCTATCTTCCACCTACAGTGATAGAATCAACTTTAATATGGGGTTGCCCAACGGTAACATAAACACTACCACTAACAGACCCACAAAAACCTGCGGCTAATCCTAAGTCTTGAGACGACATAGAAATTTTCGTCATAATTTCTTTTGCTGTACCGATGAGAGTTGCACCTTTTAAGGGTTTCGTGATTTTACCGTTTTCTACAAGATAGGCTTCATCAACGCCAAAGTTAAACTCTCCTGTAGGTCCAACGCTTCCACCGCCCATTTTTTTGCAGTAAATCCCTTTATCGATAGAATTGAATACTTCATCGAGGGTATATTGACCACAATCTATGTATGTGTTGCGCATACGAGAAGCGGCTGCGAAACTATAGCTTTGTCTTCTACCGCTACCAGTACGGGGGTGTCCTGTGCGTATTGCTCCTGCTCGATCGGCGATAAAGTTCTTTAAAATACCATTTTCGATTAAAAGAGTGCGTTGAGGAGGCATTCCTTCATCATCCATGTCAATACTACCGAAGGCTTTATCTGTTAATCCTTCATCCCATGCGGTGAGGTTTTCATGGGCAATTTTTTCGCCTTTTTTGTCAATGAAAGGAGTGCTTTTTCTTTCGATTTGAGTGGTTTCGAGTAAATGCCCACAGGCTTCATGGAAAATTACCCCTCCGAATTGATTTGCCATAATGACGGGATATTGTCCAGATTCCACATAGTCAGCGTATAACATTTTTCCTGCGGATTCTGCTACTTCCTCCGCTACGTTATCATAATTCCATGTTCGCAGAAAATCGGGATTACTGGTGTCACCGTCTCGCTTTCCGATCGAACTTCTGTGTTCACCATCAGCACATAAAAGATTATAACCTACGGACTGAGTTAAACGAATATCTCTAGCAAAAGTACCATCACTGGAGGCAACTAAAACCTCTTGCCAGTCACGGAAATAAGTCGCACGGCGAGATTGCACATGATTAGCAATTTTATTGAGTTTACCGTTAGCAGTGAGTAGAATATCTCCCATTTCCTGCATATTGCTACAGTTGCTTAACCAACTATCCTTATTTTTAGCGGTGGCATAGTCTCTAAACATTTCAAGGTTAATTTCGGGAATAAATGCACTGCCTTGGGGTAAGTTTAAGCCTAAAATAGATAAGGCTTTCTCCAATGCCTGTTTTAAGCCGTTAAAGGTTAAATTGTTAGTGCTGACATAACAATCTTGTTTACCACGAAACACTCGCACTCCAGCCCCTGTAGAGAGTCGGGGGGTTATACTGGTGATAGTATCATCTTCCGCTAAACAACTGATATAGTTGGCTTTTTCGAGAAAAAACTCCACAAAATCTGCTCCTGCCGCTCTCCCCATGCCTAATAATGTGGATAATGGCTTTTCCCATGTCAAGTCAAATCGATCGATACTGGGATGGTAGGATAGGTTAGGTATTTCACGGGAAACTAATAACATTGGTGACATATTAATTTTTTTTCTCTACAGTTATTGGTTTATTGTACATTACTTTCTTTTTGTTCTATATAAGAGTTTCACAAAATAACTTAAATTCGTGACATCTCCCTTTCCTCACCTAGTATTTCACCAACGGCTACTTATAATTTTAATATTTTGTTAACAAGAATTTTGCTATTATCTAGTCATCAAGAAAAAGAGTGCGTAGTTTACAATCATTCACCTCAGATTATTAATTTTTAATTCTCAATTCTTAATTCTGCATTCTCTATATTCTATTTTTTCATCAAAAATTTTATTGACTAATTTCTATATATAGTGTATGGGGGTAACAGATGACCCCAGATATGTGGTATAAAGGAGGAGAACTAACAGCAGTAAATTTTTTTTGAGTAGAAATACTTAAAGTAAGCGAGGCATCAGTAATGTTATTAGATACGCAACAAAGTACGATCTCTAGTCACTCCTATACCGTCAGTCATAGTAACCAAAATCACAGTGTCGATACTGTAAGCAAAAGTATTGAGGTGATTAAAAGAAATGGCAAATCTGCCCCTCTCGATGTTCGGAAAATCAGAAAAGTAGTTGATTGGGCTTGTAATGGCAAGGATGTTAATACGATTGCCCTTGAATCTGGTTTGAAAACTCGTTTGCGACATGGCATCACCACGAGGGATATTCAGGATAATCTGATTAATTGTGCCTTAGAAATGTGTGATCTTGATCAACCAGATTGGCGCTATGTGGCTGGAAGATTGCACATCTGGAGTTTATGGAAAGATTGCCTTGCTTCCAGAGGTTATAATTATGGTAATTATGCTCAAACAGTTGCCACTTTTGTAGAACAGGGCAAGTACGATCGACGCATTTTAACCTATACCCCTGAAGAATTGGAAATAGCCAATAGTTGGATTAATCCCGACTGGGATTTAGATTATGACTATGCTGGTGCTGTGTTATTGAGCAATCGCTATCTCCTGCCCCAAGAATTGCCTCAAGAAGCCTTCCTTACCTGTAGCCTTTTGTTAGCTATGGTAGAAAAAAAAGAAGACAGATTGATTTATGCTCGTAAGTTTTATGAATCGATCGCATCTCGCCGTATCTCCCTTGCTACTCCGATTTTAGCAAACTTGAGAGTGCCTAATGGTTCATTAACTAGCTGTTTTATCGTTAGTATTGACGATAACTTAGAAAGTATTTTCCAAGAAATTACCAACACTGCAAGAATTTCTAAAAACGGTGGAGGAGTAGGGGTAAATGTGTCCAGAATCAGGGCTACAGGAAGCTCTGTCATGGGTAAAAAAAACGCATCGGGGGGGGTTATACCTTGGATTAAACTCCTCAATGACACCGCTATAGCTGTGAATCAGGGGGGAAGACGAGCAGGTGCTGTAACTGTAGGTTTAGATATATGGCATTTAGACGTACCCGAATTTCTGGAAATGCAGACAGAAAACGGGGATCAAAGACGTAAGGCTTATGACGTATTTCCGCAACTGGTGATTACCGATGAATTTATGCGTCGGGTAGAAAGTAAGCAAGACTGGACTTTAGTTGATCCCTTTGAAGTTAAGATGAATTTAGGTATTGATTTACCGCCTTTATGGGGAGAGGAGTTTGAGAAAGCCTACGCCACTATTGAGGCAAACCTCGACACCAAAATCAAACTCTATAAAAAAGTCAATGCTAGAGAGTTATTTAAACATATTATGAGGGCGCAGGTAGAAACAGGAATGCCTTATCTTGCCTTCAAGGATGCCATTAACAAAGCTAATCCCAATAAACATGATGGTTATATCCCCGGAGTAAACTTATGTACAGAATCTTTCTCTAATGTTACTCCTGATAAATATGCCCACTGCTGTAATTTAGTCTCCCTTAACCTTGCCAATTTAGAACAGGAAGACATGGAATCTACTTGCAACTTGGCAGTGAGAATTTTAGACAATACGATCGAGATTACTTTACCACCTTTTGCGGATGCGAAGGAACATAATAACCGTTATCGTACCATTGGAGTCGGTGCCATGGGGTTAGCGGATTGGTTAGCGAAACGGGAGTTAAGATATAACAACCTGACAGAAATTAGTAATCTATTCGAGGATATTGGTTATTATTGTACCCGTGCCTCTATGGAAATTTCCAAAGAAAGAGGCGCTTATCCTGCTTTTGAGGGTAGCGACTGGAGTAAAGGCTTATTAATCGGTAGTAAACCCGTAGAGTGGTTTGAAGAAAACGCATACTCTAAACCCCGTTGGCTACAACTATCCCAAGATATTCAACAATTTGGCATTCGTAATTCTCACATTACTGCCATTGCACCCAATACCTCCTCCTCCTTAGTGCAAGGTTGTACAGCTAGTGTTTTACCCGTCTATAGTCGCTTTTTCTATGACAAATGGGCAAAAGGTACTGTACCCATAGCTCCTCCATATATCAACGATAAAAATTGGTTTTATCAAGAAAACAAAAATCTTCATCAAGATACCGTAGTAAATTCGATCGCAGTGATTCAGCAATGGATTGACACAGGTATTTCTATGGAATTGCTTTTTAACCTTAATCAAGGTGTTTATTTTGCTGATGATGAAGAAAGAGCCTTAAAAGCAAAAGACATTTATGATACTTTAGTCATGGCATGGGCTAAAGGTTGTAAAGCCGTTTATTATGTGCGCATTGTGCAAAGAGATTCCTTTAAGGAAGAATGTACAGCTTGTGCTAATTAGGTAATAGGTAATAGGTAATAGGTAATAGACTTTTCCAGAAATTATGATTTTATCAACGTAGAACAGGCATCTTGCCTGTATTTTTGAAGATGTCTAATAGGTATTTGTAAGAATTAATAAAAAATGCAAGTTAAATGGGTTTTAGCTTAACTCTACATTTGGAATAATGTTGTAAATTCGATAACTTCTTTCATTCAACAATAACATCTTCAGCATAACTATAAACTTCAATACCCAAATTTCTAGCGACTGGCAATGCCCATTTATCCACCATAGGGGAAATGACTATTTTGCGATTAACTTGACGTTGATAATGTTTTTCATAGAATGTAACTTTTCGATCGAATACATACATTTCTGCTTTACTGATCGAAGACTTAATTTCACAAACAATTACTGTACCATTTCTGATAATAACATCAATTTCGACTTGATCTGGTCTGCCAAAAACATCCCCTTCTTGATCAAAAGTGTTAATATTTAATACTTCTACCCCAAAAGATTCTTCCAAAATACCTTTAAGGGCATTACGAAAACTGCCTTCAGAATATAAACCCCATCTTGAACCCAAAGCTCCGATGGAGCTATCATATTGGCGATTAAGTTTTTTGATTTCCTGTAAGGTTTCATCGATTTGATTTTGCATTCTATCTAAACGTTGGGTATTTTCCTCCCATTTCAGATTTTGTTCATGGATGAAGTTATCGAGACGACGATTATTTTCATCCCACTTACGATTATTTTCATCCCACTTACGGGCTTGTTCTTCTCGATCGAGTTGTAATTCTGCTAAGATTCGATCGAATTTACTCTCAGTTTCCTGTTTAGGGGAATAATATTCTGAAACGGTGCGCAGGATAAAATCCCGAATAGAAGCATCTTGGGCAATAATTTGGGGTAACTCTTGGCGAATGATCGTTTTTATGTCGGGGATTGTCATAATAGGTAACTCGATCGAGAAGTAACTCTTATTCTATTCTAAAACACTAGGAAAAATCGGTATTCCCCAACTCGATTTAATCATTAACTCCCGTAAAGAATCCCTAGGGATAGTATCATCCTCATAAACATAAGGATCACCTAAAATAGCATAAGCCCTCATGGCATTAATACCCACCAACTCTCCATTTTTATTGAGAATCGCCCCTCCACTCATACCATCAACCACAGGATTGCTATAACCTATCTGATACCCTTGTTTCAGAGGTTTATCTAAAACTAAGGTAACTTTTCCTGTTAATACTTCAAACTTGGGTTTAATAGGCTCTAAATCTTCCTCATTCTCATTGTTTTGTGGTTGTCTCTGAGTAAAACCCACTGCCAAAACAAAATCATCTTTTTTCGGTAATTTACCCTTTTCAGCCGTCAGATACTCCATAGTAGGAGAATGGAATTTGAGAATAGTCATATCCTTATCTTTTAATTTTTCCATCTCCTCCACTTCAGCCTCATAAGTCTTACCATCAAAAGTTTCAACTTGATAGGGTGATTTACCCCCACGAATCACATGGGCATTAGTCACAATAAAAAAATTTTTGCCTTGTCTAGCCACTAAAACCCCCGAAGCAAATCCCTCATCTAAATTAACTTTCACCGTGATAGCTTTAGCAATGGGAAATAAATCTGCCACAATATCCTTAATAATTTGTTGTTGTTCGATCGTGGAATTAATAATACTTAAACTTTGATGGGATATTTGTAAAGAGAATAAAGTGAAAATAAAGATAAAAAACAGTTTGAAATTAAAAAATTTCCCTAGCTCATTCATATCATTACATATAGTAGGTTGGGTTGAGAACACGAAACCCAACAAAATCAGTTTTTTTTCTTGATAACAGATTAAATTCCCTTTATTTAAAACAATTTTCAGATAAATGAAAAAATCTATTAAACTTTTCCAATAATTATTTTTACTAGATTGAAAATGACGATAAACTATATTAATTTAACGATTTCAATATCTAAATTTATTTAACGATCGTACTTTAGCAATGAAATGAATTTCATTGTGAGATAATGGTTTCGACTCATAAACCGCTTTGCAATAAATTGACAAAGCTAATAGCAGAAATCGGCTAAAGCGATTGGTAAAACTCCTTTTTTGCGAAAGATATGTTAATTTTTGCCGAAAAAAGCCCGATTATTAGTCGCTTTAGCAGACTTTAGCTATAAGCCATGAAATTTATTTCTTGGCAGATTATGATGTATCACCTATTATTTATTCAAAAAACCAAACATTTTCGGGTTGATTTGTGTCTGAATTATTCACCGTTGGGGAGGTAGATTCTTCATTTACAGAATTGTTGGTATTTTCGCCACTTTCAGCAGTAACATCCTCCTCCGTACCAAGATAAATATTAAGGTCTATATATACTTTATCGTTAACATTGATAATATAGGACGCATCACTTTCAGCCAAAGGATTACTCGAAATACTGTTGCGATCTAATAATCTGCTTACTTTTTGTCGAGGATTATCACTTTTTCTGAGGGTGAATAACTGCCCAACACAATTACCTCCTTTTGTTTTCGCTACGCAAATAATGGGATAATCATTTTTTACCCCATGGGTGATATAACGCAAATTGCCCTGTTGTGCATATTCTTGAAACTTAGCGGAGACGTGTTGACAGCGTTTTTGAGGAGTCCATCCATCCCCAAAATAACCATCATTTTTTGACCAACGAATCATTGTAACTTGTTCCGTTCCCCTTCTCGCCACAGTGGCTGGTATGCCTTGAATATTAACACAATTAAATCTATGGGAACTTGGACGAGCATTACTGCTAGGCATATTAAGAGTTAAAGTTCCTAATGTAATGCTAATTCCACTGACAAGAGCGGTAATTAATTTCTTTTTCATGGCGATATTCTCCCGTTCATGAGTTTTTCTACTTATATTGTATCACCTAATATTTATTGTTGTTTCTTTTACTCTACTTGGTGTAAATTTATCTGAAAATAAACAATCTAACTTCGCAACAACAAAACTATATTTACTATAGTGGTTATTGTAATATGTCTTCTATTATTTTCACTGCTTCTGTGTTTCCTTGTTGAATAAATAAACTTTTAGCATTCGTTAAATCAGAGAGAGCCTTTTCATATTGACTTACAGAAATATAACTTAGACCTCTCATTACATAAGCTTCGGCATAACTACTATCAAGACTGATCGCGTTGGTAAAATCAGCGATTGCTTTCTGATATTCTCCTAAATTGTTATAACTAAAACCTCTATGATAATAAGCAGGAGCATTATTAGGATCAAGATTAATAGCTTTGGTAAGGTCAGGGATCGCTTTTTGATATTCTCCTAAACTATTATAAGTACTACCTCTGTTGTTATAAGCTGTAGCGTAATTAGGATCAAGATTAATCGCTTTGGTGAAATCAGCGATCGCCTTCTGGTATTCTCCTAGTTCATTATAACTACCTCCTCTATTGTTATAAGCTACAGCATAATTAGGATCGAGACTAATCGTCTTTGTATAATCAGCGATCGCCTTATCATATTCTCCCAAACTATTATAAGTAAAACCTCTATTGTTATAAGCTACAGCATAATTAGGATCGAGACTGATCACCTTCGTGTAATCAGAGATTGCCTTATCATATTCTCCTAATTCACCATAACTAACGCCTCTAGCAATATAAGTTAAAGTATTGTTAGGGTCAAGTTTGATAGCTTGATCATATTCAGAGATAGCTTTTTCATGGTTTTTTAGCTCAGAATAAATCAAACCTTCAATTATATATTTATCAATTTCAAGATTCTTTGTAACTTCATCTTGATCAACTTGCTGATTAAAATTACTAATATTACTATTCGTGGCAACCTGATTATTTCCTGCCCAACCCAAATAATTGTTAATGGGTATTCCCAACTTATAACCATCCGTTAAAGGAGTGATGCGAGTTGTGCCAGTTTCCGAATCTTCCACTTCCGCACCTTCACTTAAACCATGTATTCCCACTAACTTACCTTGACTATTTAAAATAGGTGCACCACTCATGCCGGGGCGAGTTTGATTAGTATAAACAAGAGTATAACCCTGTTTTTCTTGGGGATTAATGCCAGAGATATAACCTTCCGTAAACTGATAAATTCTACCATCAATGGGAGGGCGTGGTTTCGGATAACCTGTTATATATATCGTGGCACTTTCCGTTAAAGGTTCATCAACTATTTCTGCAATACCATAATTCTTATTCGCCGTAAACTCAAAAATAGCCAAATCAAAATTACCCACTCGTTGGATGCTACTGGGATTTATCTCATGGGATTGATTATCAAAAGTCGTAACCCTTTGTTTACCTTCATTGCCCACAACGTGCCAATTAGTTAACACAGTGTAAGTATTACCTTGACGATTAACAATAACTCCCGTGCCGTATTCTCTACCATCAATTCTAACGGTAATGGATTTCGCAATGATGTTAATATCTTGACGATTTTGAGCAAAAACCATTTGTGGTTGAATTACTGTCAAAGTTGCCACACCAATCACGAAAGGAGAGATAAAATTATTGAAATTCATTGCTTATCAGATCAAACCTATGGACATATTTTAATTGTATAACTTATCCGTAGGGATTACACATTTTTGAACCCTTAGTTCCGACACCATCAAAAATCAGCACTTTTTGAAACTTTTGAATTTCTTTTTGTAACAACCAAAATCTCTATGCTGTTTGATCAATAGATTCAATTCGAGCTAATAATTCAGGGATATTAGATTGAGTCACCTCCCATAAAATTTGAAGATCAACTTCTTTATATTCATGAACCACACGATTACGCATTCCACGAATAGCATTAAAGGGAATTTGAGGATATTTAGCGATAAAATCAGGAGTTAATCGGTTAACTGCTTCACCGATAATGACTATTTGATATAGTACCGATGATTGAGTTTTTTCGTCATTTAAAAAAGATTTTTGATCTAAATTAGCACAGAATTTAACAATCAAATTACAGGCTTTTATTAAATCTAAAATTGCTTCCTGATTTCTGTTCATAGATTATTTGAGAATTGTGTAAAATGTTATTTTTTCTGATCCAGTTATGGCTATTTTCGATCGATCTTTTTGTCACCACATCAACGGCACGGTTAAATAATAAACTGAATTGATGCTCAATGGTATCCAGATCAAAAAAAGTTATTTTCGCATCTTGGGCAAAAGTGACTAATAAATCAATATCACTATTTTGATTAAAGTCATCCCTCAAAACTGAGCCAAATAAAGCTAATTCGATAATTTGCCATTGCTGACATATTTTACTAATGTAAGTGAGATCGGTATTTAAGCGTTGATAGATGTCCATTTTTTTTGCTAAATATCAAAAATTTCCACATCAGGGATATTTTCCAAGTTACCATAAAGAAAATCCTCTCTTTCCGAATCACTACCATAGTCATTTAAAAAACGACTTAATAAAGAATCTGCCTGAGAAGAGGAAGATTTTACATAACGCCGATAGGCTGAACAAGAAAACCTTTTTCTTTTTGAAAGAATACCTATAAATCACAAGCCTGAAGACGGTTAAAAAGTAAGCCCACATCATCATGCCAAACATCATCATAGCCATTAATTAGAGGGGCTGGTAAATGTCCTTTCGGCACATCTTCAGTGAAACCTAAATCAGAATTATTCCATCCTATTTGTGCAATAAATTGACGATAATTTTCAGCTTTGTATTCACCAATATTATTACCAGTGGATAAATAAATTTCTTTTTGAGTGGTAAAACCGAATTTTTGTTGTGAATATTTAAGCCAAAGTTCGTTAATAGTTTTTAAATCTTCACAGGGTAAATTATCGATCGAAGTAGTGGTAAAATTAGCCTCATTTTTTCTACCGACTAAACTTAACATGATCTTGCTAGTTTCTAAATTTGCTTCTTGCCAATTACCTATTTTTAATTCCGTTTCTAAGTTTTGATATTTAGGAGAAATAGTGGGTAGGAGTGACTGATTTTCTGATGGAGAGTTATTTTCTTGAGTGCTTTCATCTACATTTGTGGAGGAAAAAATATTTAATTTATTTATTAGAAAAAAGCTACCAATTAAACTAGAAATTATTAAGATTATGATTATTAATTGTTGATAATTAAAATTATTTTTATCTATTTTTTTAGGTTTATCATAAGTTGTTTTTTTTGGAGCGACAACCTGATTTTTAATATCTGATTCATTGGTAGTAATTATTTTTGTGGGGTGGATATATTCTTGATTAACTTTATTTTTCGGAGAAGTTTTAATGGTTTTGGTTAAAGTAAAATTTGATTTTTTTGGGGGGTTATTAAGTTGTAAAAGTGCGTTAAGGGTTTCTTGGGCATTTTGAAAGCGATCGAGATGATATTCTGCCACCATTTTACTTAACAAATGTTGAAAATTTAGAGTTAAATTTAGTCCAAAATCTTTATTTAATTGCTCAATATTAGGTTGTTTTGGTAAATTAAAATCGTCTAAACCTGTTAACATCTTGAGGGCAATCATTCCCACTGCATAAATATCACTGGCAAACACTGGTTTACCGTTGGCTTGTTCGTCTGGCATAAAGCCTTGTGTGCCAATAATTACTGTGGAAAGGGTTGAATTTGAGGGGATTTGTTCTTGAATGATTTGTTTTACTGCACCAAAATCAATGATAACTATTTTATTATCGCTTTTTCTCCTCATTAAATTAGCTGGTTTTAAGTCTCGATGAATAATATTATTTTCATGTACAATAACTAATATTTCTAAGATTTCTTTCAATAGATTAATTACTTCTAATTCTAACCATTTTTGCCCTGAAATTATCTCTTTTCTTAAATCATGCCCTTCAATAAATTCTTGTACTAAAAAAAATTGATTATTGATATTAAAATGGGCAAATAATTCGGGGATTTGAGAATTTTTCCCTAGTTTGTGTAAAGTAAGAGCTTCGGTTTCAAATAGTCTGGTTGCGATCGTCAAGGTTTCTGATTCATAGTTTGCTTTTAATTCTTTAACAACACATAGGGGAGAAGTAGGTAAATCAGTATCTTTGGCTAAATAGGTATGTCCAAAAGAGCCTTCTCCTATCTCTTGGATAATTTCGTAACGTTGTTTAAGTTTAATGCCAAGATTCATATAACCGAATTTTCTTTTACTCAAGAATAACATCTTCGTTACTCAAGAATAACATATTCGGCATAACTATAATTTCAATATAAAAAATCAAGAATAATAGCCAATCATTAATTTTTGATAGTTTATTAGGATACTTAGGGTTTAGGTTGGGTAAACTGAGAAGCTGAGGGAAAATATCTGACGGGTTCGTTTTGCAATGCCATTGTCATAAACTGTCGCCAGATAGGTGCGGCATAGCCCCCTCCTGTTACCCCTCTCCCTAAACTACGGCTAAAGTCATCATTACCAATCCAGACGGCAGTAGATAGCTGTGGCACATAACCCACAAACCACACATCTCTTTCTCCTGATGTTGTACCTGTTTTACCTGCGGCGGGGCGCCCAATATTCGCACTGGTGGCAGTACCGTTTTGTATAACGTTTTGCAAACTACTATTTAAAGAAGCGGTTGCCCATTCATTGAGTACTAACTTCGGTTTAGGGGTATTATCTAACATGATATTACCTTTACTATCGGCAACTTGCATGATCATAGTTGTCTCTGATTGCCAACCATTATTAGCAAAGGTGGCGTAAGCCTTCGCCATCTCCATTGGTGTTACACCGATCGGACCCAAAGGAAGAGAAACAACGGGTTGTAAAGGGCTTTCAATACCTAAAGTACGACACACTTCGATCACCCTGTCTAATCCGACTCTTTGCCCTAAGACAACGGCAGGAATATTCAGGGAAATGGCTAAAGCGTGGTTTATACTGACATCTCCTCCTCCGTGACTACCGCCATAGTTTTGAGGGCGATAATATCCGCTACCGTCTCGAAAACCTCTGGTATAGTTGGGTACACTGGTAAAAGGGGTATATTTTCCTGTGGCAAAAGCGGTATAAAATACAAAGGGTTTAAAAGCTGAACCCGGCTGTCTTCTCGATTGCAAAACCCGGTTAAATTGGCTTTTCTCATAGTCGATACCCCCTACTACAGCCTTGACAAAATGGGTTCGAGGATCGATCGACACTAGGGCAACTTGATCGGCTTTAACGCCTGAATTGCGTAGGTTGCGGTGAGCATTTCTGACTATTTCTTCGGCACGAGTCTGCATTTTATAGTCAATAGTCGTTTGAATGTTTACGCCACCTTTGGTAATGGTATCTTGTCCAAATTTTTCAATAATTTCTTGTCTGACGGCATCGGTAACGTAGGGTAATCTACTGGTTTGCCATGCCCTTGGTTTACCTATTAATAAGGGTGCTTTTTTGGCTTCGTCAGCTTCTTCTTGGGTAATCCAACCTAAGTCTGCCATACGGTTGAGTACAGTAGCCTGTCTTTGTTTAGCTAAATTATAATTAGCAAAAGGGCTATAGACTTCGGGGGCTTGAATTAGCCCTGCCATTAATGCCCCTTCAGGGAGAGTTAAGTCTTTTGCCGACTTGTTAAAATAACTTTGGGCGGCGGTTTCTGCACCATAATTATTATGTCCCCAATAGATGTGATTGAGATACATTTCGAGGATTTCGTCTTTCTCGAACACCTGCTCTACTCGTAACGCTAACACGGCTTCTGCTAATTTACGGGAGAATTTGCGTTGATGAGACAAAAACACATTTTTCACTAACTGCATGGTTAAAGTGGAAGCACCTTCTTCTACTCCTCCACTTCGCAGGTTAACCACTGCCGCTCTAGCTACACTATTGGGGTTTACTCCTTTATGGTAGTAAAAATTACTATCTTCGATGGCCATTACTGCCCTTTTTAGGTGAGGAGATATTTGATTTAAGGGAACAGTAGTGCGATGTTCTTCTCCATGAAACGTAGTCAGAAGAACTCCTTTTATGTCATAAATATAGCTAGTTTGGGAGGGGACATAATTGTTTAAAACTCTGACATCAGGCAAGTTACGAAAACTAATGGCTAAACCGACCATTCCTCCAGCAATGGCGGATGTGGTTAAGAGGGTTAACCCTAGAAAAGTACCTCCTGCGGTTTTAGCGACTCCTAAAAAAAAGTTAGGGTTACTCGGTTTTTGATTTTCAGTTTGCCGTTTGATAGTAGTTGATGACACAGTTTTTAACAAGTTTCGATCGAAAAAACAATATAGCAGTTTAATTCTATATTATCTTTATTGAATAAAAAAATAACTGCGCTTGATTCTAACATAATTAAATCAAAATTTAGGTAAAATCTCGTAAAATCTATTAAAAAGCCTTAAAACCTTGATTTTTGAAGTTTCCCTATTACCTATTACCTCTCTTCATCACAATACTATGAGGTAAACTCTCAGTATTATCCGCCAATTTGCGACATGGTTCGATCGTACATATCTGTACCTGCGTCTCTTTGTTTAAAATTAATATCAGGTTTTATTAATAATAATTGAGCTACTTTTTCTCTAATTTCTGAGGTGTTAATACCGTCTCTTAGGGCTTGTTTTAAGTTAATTTGTCCTGTTTCATTTAATAAGCAAGGGCGCAACCAACCATCCGCAGATAAACGCATTCTATTACATCGATCGCAAAAACATTCAGACATCTGAGAAATAAATCCTAAAGTACCTTTACTATGAGGAATTTTAAATATATCAGCGGGTCCATTTCCTGTAATATTAGCTTCTTCTAAACCCCATTTATTTTTAATTTTTTCCCGAATTTCCGACGAAGGAATCCACGCTTTTTCACTGAATAATTGATTATTGCCAATGGGCATAAATTCAATAAATCTGACGTGCCAATTTTTGTTAATAGTTAACTCTGCTAAATCTAAAATTTCATGCTCATTAATGTCTGGAATAATGACTACATTTAATTTTAAGGGATTAAAGCCTACTTCATAAGCCTTGAGTATTCCCTGCCATGTTTTTTGCCAACGACTTTTATTAGTATTACCAATAATTCGATCGAAAGTATCGGGATTGAGAGAATCTAAACTAATATTAATGCGTTTTAAACCTGCTAAAAATAATGATTCTGCTTTCTCTGATAAAAGATAAGCATTAGTGGTTAAAGATAAGTCTTTTGTTTCGGGTAAATTAGCAATTTCTTCAACAATTTCCGTTATATCTTGCCTTAATAAAGGTTCACCTCCCGTGAGGCGAAATTTAGTAAAACCTAAGGGAATAAATACTTCTTTTAACAAAGTTAATAACTCAAATTTTGTGAGTAATTCTTGAGATAAAATATAGCTTAATTCAGCATCATTAGGCATACAATATTGACACCTAAAATTACATTTATCAATTAAACTTATTCTCAGATAATCTACTTTATTCATTTTATTGTTCGATCGAATCCTATCCCGTCATTGCGAGGCACGAAGCAATCTCCTTAAAATCGATCAACCCCTCCCCTCCTGTAATTAGTTTAAAACTTTGTTTAAATATTGTTTACGTTGATTACGATTTTCTTGCTCTAAGAGTGCGATCGCCTCGTCTAGTTCTAACCTTGCTAATTCCATTTCTTGACAAGCACGACGAGCTTTTTTGAGAGTTTCGGCAATTTTTTCAGGATTTGGGATTTTTGGTTCTTGATTCATGATAAACTCCAATCTAATTTAATTTCTTTAATACTTTGTTGTAAAGCTGGAATCCTCTTTTCAATTTTATCGATTACTTGATGAATAAATTGTAGCAAAGATGCAGAAATAACTGGTTGTGCTTCTGCAATATGTATTTGTAAATTATTAATTTGAAAAAAGCCTTCTCTAGCTTGTTCGCTAATTTCGGTTAATTGTTCTAAACTGATTAAAGTCTCTGAATTTTCACCAAAACGCTGTAATAACAAAAACTCAACTTTTTTAGCTTCGTTCAAAATTTCTAACAATTTATCTTGAAGATGATTAACTAATAATTTATTTTCTGGAGATAAATCAGCCATAATTTATAGCTTTTCTAAAGGACTTAAAAAATATTTATTATACACGATAGATTCGCTCGAACTCTATCTCGTCATTGCGAGGCAAATCAGCAATCTGCTTAAAAATTGATCGAACCCTAGACTTCTCCAAAAAATACGGGCAAGATGCCCGTTTTACGGTACAAAAATCATAATTTCTCCCAGTCTATTTAACTTAAGATTAATCTAATAAGCGAATAAATTTTTTCTTGCCTACTTGAATAATTTTATTACTTAATTCTGTAGCATTTTCGATCGAAAAATTGGGGTCTGTAATTCGATCGCCGTCTAAGCGTACACTTCCTCCTTGAATTTGTCTTCTTCCTTCACCGCTACTATTGACTAAACCACAGGCATTGAGAATATAAAACAATTTAGCAGGAAATTCCACATTTTTGAGGGAAAATTCGGGTACAGCTTCCACATTCCCTAGATTTTGATTGCTAACGATTTCTAACGCCGTTTTTTGTGCAGTTAAAGCCGATTCCCTACCGTGATATTGAGAGACAACTTCCACCGCCAATAATTTTTGTGCCTCTCTAGGATTTTCGGGCATGGCACTTAAAGGTAAATCTGTCAATAACTCGAAATAATTTGTTAACAAAGCATCGGGAGTTTTTTCTAACTTAGAATACATCGACAAGGCATCTTCTTTTAAACCCACATAATTGTTAAGGGATTTTGACATTTTTTGCTCTCCATCTGTACCGATTAGAATAGGTAGTAAGACACCAAATTGAGGTTTTTGTCCGAAATATTTTTGTAAATCTCTACCTACGGCAATATTAAATTTTTGATCCGTACCCCCTAACTCTACATCTGCATTGACGGCAACGGAGTCATAACCCTGCATGAGAGGATAGAGAAATTCATGGAGATAAATGGGGGTTTCTTGGGTGTAGCGATTGTTAAAGCCTTCTTTTGCCAACATTTGTTGTACTGTCATGGTGGCTAACAATTCTTGTATTTTGGCGAGGTTAAGGCTAGATAACCACTCAGAATTATATCTTATTTCCAATCGATCGGGGGTATCAAAATCTAAAATGGGGCGTAATTGATTGAGATAGGTTTGTGCGTTTTCCTTGACTTCTTCTGATGTAAGCTGTTTTCTTACTTTATCTTTTCCTGTCGGATCGCCAATTTGTGCGGTAAAATCACCTATAATAACGATCGCAGTGTGTCCTTGATCTTGAAATGCTCTTAATTTACGAAATGGGATACTATGACCTAAATGTAAATCTGTACCCGTAGGATCAATTCCTAATTTTACCCTTAAAGGTCGATCGATCTTAGTGCAAAGTTGTTCTAAATTATCATTAATATTATCTGATTCGGGTTGATGAGGAAAAATATCACTAATCCCTCGATGTAACCATGAAAAATTGTCGCTTGTCATTTTTATTTTCTACAGCAAAAAAACTCCATACAATATATTATCATCAGACATTGCTATCTTATTACTTAATTTTAAAATATGATCGAAAAAATTAAAAGTTTTATAAATCTGAGAATTTTTAAGTTTTTAGGAGTAGGCGGATTTTGTGCAGGTTTAAGTTTAATTTTGATGTATGGTTTAACGTCTTTACTCCAGATTAACTATTTAATTTCTAGCGTTATTACTATCATTATTACTAACTTTATTGGCTTTGCTCTAAATAAATACTATACTTTTCAAACGAAAAAAAAGTTATTTTGGCGTGAACTTTGGAAATATTATAGTGTCATGTTATCTAGTTATATTATTAATCTCTGTGCCATGTTTATTTTAGTGGACTTGGTTAATATTTGGTACTTATATGCTAATATAATTTTGATGATAATTTTAACTCCTTTAAACTATATTTTTCATAAAAATTGGAGCTTTAATAAAAAGAAATTACCTAGTAAATAATCAATGATTCTATGAAAATTTTAGTCGTTACTCATTATTTTCCAGCACATCGAGGCGGTGTGGAAATTGTGGCGGGAGAATTGATTTCTCAATGGTGTAATCAAGGGTTAGAAGTAACGTGGATAGCTAGTAATAATGATCCTTCTCCCCAACTTAATAATAACTTACAATGTATCTCGATCGAGTCAAATAATATCATCGAAAAAAAACTAGGTTTTGCTTATCCTTTGTGGAATATTTTTAAAGTTTATCGACAACTATGGCGACAAATTAAACAAGTGGATATAATCCATATTCACGAATATATTTATTTAGGTAATATTCTCGCTTTTTATATCGCAAAACAACAGAAAAAACCGATAATTATCACTCAACATATTGGCTTTATTCCTTTCAGTAATCCTGTTTTTTGTTTTCTCTTAAAGTTAGTTAATTATACTTTAGGAAAATTGATGTTAACTAGGGTCGATCGAGTAGTTTTTTGTAGTAAAGTAATAGAAGAATATTGGCTAAAATTAAAGCCTAAGTTTTGTCAAAAACCAATATTTATTCCTAATGGTGTGGATACTAATATTTTTTATCCCGTTGACAATCAAGCAAGAATAAAAATTAGAGAAGAATTAGCATTACCTCAAGATAAATTAACCATTCTTTTTGTGGGGCGTTTTGTTGAAAAAAAAGGCTTAAATTTACTCGAAAAATTAGCTAAAAATTATCATCAAATAACATGGGTTTTTGTGGGATGGGGCAGTTTAAACCCTCAAAATTGGGGGTTATCCAATGTTTATGTCTGGGAAAATCTGGAAAAAAGTGTCTTAACACCCCTTTATCAAACTGCTGATTTACTGATATTACCAAGCACAGGGGAGGCTTTTCCCCTCGTGATTCAAGAAGCTATGGCTTGTGGCACTCCTGCTTTTGTAAGTACTGAAAGTGCTAATCAATATCCTCAATTAGAAAACATGATATTCTCAGCAGTGGTAAATCAACCTCATTCTGAGGAAGAATGGCACAACAAAACGCAGGAAATCATCAACAATCCTGCATTATTAAGCAATTTAAGGGCAGAAGTTTCTCATTTTGCTCAAGAATACTGGTGTTGGGAAAAAACAGCCGACAGTTATCTACAAGTTTTTCAAAAATTGCTATAAATTGATAATACATCGATCGAACTTTCCCATAATTAAAAATGTAAATTGATTATTGTAATTTTTTCTTCACGAAATTCATAAGTTGATTTAATTGTTTTTTCAATTGTGCCACTTCGGATTCTAAATGGATCACCTTAGCTTGTAACTGTTCAATTTCACCACCGCCACTTGTACCGCCCATAGTTGGGGTATCAGACACAGAAACCTTGAGGGATTGAGCCAATTTCTTGGATTTCTCCATACATTCTCTGATACCATGAATTAATTGTTTTTGATCAAAGGGTTTTTCCAAGAAAGAGAAATACTCAAAAGGTTCAGCAATTTTACCAGTTACTTCATCTTTTCTTCCCGACATTACCAAAAGAGGAATAAGTTTCAAACGAGGATCTTCTTGTATTGCTTGATAAATTTCCCAACCACTAACTTTAGGTAAGAAAAAATCTAACATGATTAGGTGAGGATTTGCGCTGTGGAGTAATTCCATTCCCAGAAGTCCGTCTTTGGCTTCCACTACTTCAAATTTACCTTCGGGTAACATATCTCTGACAGTTTTTCTAATTACCATGCTGTCTTCAATTAGTAAAATTTTGTGACTTGCCACTATCAAACTCCTTGCAAAAAATAAAACCTTAATGGTATTAAGTATAATAAAACTTTGCTTATTTTATTGATGAAATTCTCTTCGATAATCTTCCAGTCAGTAAAAATGTACTAAATTTGCCTGATAGGAGTAGAAATGAGTAATCCGTCAAGGGTGACAGTGATTGTTATACTATTCTCTAAAGAATATGTTAACTTTTAGGCTTTATTAAAATAATGACAAATACAGAAGACAAAGATTATACCAAAGTGGAACTCGATCGAGACGATAAAGGATCGAAAGCTAGACAACTATTAGGCATGAAAGGGGCAACCCAAGCCAAAAATATTTGGCAAATTAGGCTTCAACTGATGAAACCTATTACATGGATTCCCTTGATTTGGGGAGTTGTCTGTGGTGCGGCATCCTCTGGGGGTTATGTCTGGAGTTGGGAACATTTCCTCATGGCGTTAACTTGTATGTTAATGTCTGGTCCTCTTTTAGCAGGTTATACTCAAACTATCAACGATTTTTACGATCGAGATATAGACGCAATCAACGAGCCATATCGCCCCATTCCATCAGGAATTATTTCCATTCCCCAAGTAGTAACCCAAATTCTAGTTTTACTATTTGCAGGTATCGGTGTTGCCTACGGTTTAGATGTATGGGCAAACCATGAGTTTCCTATCTTAACTTGTTTAGCCCTTGGAGGCTCTTTCATCTCCTATATTTATTCTGCACCTCCCCTCAAGCTCAAGAAAAATGGTTGGTTAGGAAATTATGCACTAGGTTCGAGCTATATCGCACTACCTTGGTGGGCTGGTCATGCTTTATTCGGGGAGTTAAACTGGACTATTATCATTCTTACCTTAATCTATAGTATGGCAGGATTAGGGATTGCAGTGGTAAATGATTTCAAAAGTGTTGAAGGCGATCGAGAATTAGGTTTAAAATCCTTACCCGTCATGTTTGGAGTAACTACCGCCGCATGGATTTGCGTCATTATGATTGATGTGTTTCAAATTGGCATGGGGGCATATTTAATTTATATTCATCAAAATCTTTATGCTACAATTTTATTATTGTTAGTTATACCACAAATAACTTTCCAAGATATGTACTTTTTACGAGATCCCTTAAACAACGATGTTAAATATCAAGCTAGTGCGCAACCTTTCCTTGTATTAGGGATGTTAGTCATGGGATTAGCATTGGGACATTCAGTCATGTAAAATGTCTTTGTGGTGAGGGGTGAACTACCAACACTAACCTAGCGGTATAGTGTAGGCTTCATCTTTCACAGGCTCATGTCTCAAGACAGATTTACGTCCGCCTTTTGGTGTTAACAGATGGTGATTTATTTATAAGTAGTGACGCTCCATACACTTACGATTGAACCTCTTAAAAAACTTGACAGAAAATCTTACTAAAAATATCAAACTCTTGCAACATAGCTATTTCATCCTTTGATAATAATGATTTTAAAGACTGAAGTGATGAAATATGGGAGGGAAATCTTGAAGAAATGAGGTTTGATTAACTGGCATTTTGTATATAAAATAGTCTAATCAAGTTACTATATCCATTTAAACTTTTGTTGGACATTAGTTGGCTGAAAAATTTATTTTAGAAGGATATTTCCCGTTTAGTTTTTACACAGTCTAAAAGGTATAAATTAATTAATTGTTGATAAGAAATACCCTTTTCTAGTGCCTTTTTTTCAAAATATTCTACCACCTCAATTTCTAAAGGTAAATTTACTTGTTGCTTTAGTTTTTTTGCATAAGGATTCGGGCAACTTTTCATTTTAGTTAAATCATATTCTGGTTTCATAGTTTTATCCTCTATACTGTTGACTTTCTTTTTTCGTTGCCTTACGAGCTGAAATTATCCTAATTTCTGATTCTTCTTCTCGATAACAATGCACTCTTAATAATAATCGCATTTTTGAACTCATACCAAGCAACAAAAATCTATCTTCTAACTCAGAATGTGTTTCATCCCAAAATTGTATCGCATTATCATCATAAAATACGGATTTTGCTTCTTCAAATGAAACACCATGCTTTTTTTGATTGATTAAATCCTTGTTTTTGTCCCACTGAAATATTAATCGACTCATACCTATATTTTAAAATAAACCACTTGATTTATTTCAGTATTTTAAATAAAATGTAACATATACTTAAAAGTTACTATAATTGAAAACATCACCTACTGGTGTTTATTTTTGTCTATGATGTTAGGTTTCATGCCTCAACCTAATCTACTTTTGTTAAAATCACAATTTTTATGAATAATCTTACATTAGCTAATTATTTTACCCTAGAAAGACGTTACACTCGATCGATCAACTTAGAGAGAGATTTTGATGATATTACCGCCTTAGATGGTTATATTTTAACGGATAAAGCCATTGATGTTTTAGGGAGGGTTTTGCGAGGTTTGACGAGAGAAAATAATAGTAATTGTTGGACTTTAACAGGGGTTTATGGTACTGGAAAATCGGCTTTTTGTCATTATTTAAGTTGTTTATTAGCTCCTCAAAATAGTAAAATTTATTCATCAGCTTTTGAGATTATTAAGCCTATTTTAAGAGAAGAAAATGAGTTAAATAAAGAGTATCAAAAATTAATATATAATTTACCAAAACAAGGCTTATTTAGGTCGATCGCTGTTAGTCAAAGAGAGCCTATTATTAGTACAATTATTAGGGCTTTATTGGTAGGATTAGATAGTTTTCAGCTCAAAAATAAAGCTCTATTTAAAGGACAATTAGAGAGTTTTAATGAGTTAATAACAGTAGGAAAACCTGTTAATAATAGTGCCATTATTGCCTTAATAAAAGAGATAATTATTCAAGGTAAAACAGACTTAATTTTTATTATTGATGAGTTAGGAAAAAATTTAGAATATGCTGTTTATAATCAAGGTGCAGAGGATTTATACTTATTACAACAATTAGCAGAATTAGAGTCAATTAACGGCAATCGAGTCTATATTTTAGGCATTCTTCATCAAGCCTTTACTGAGTATGGGCAAAGATTGGCAAAAGTGCAACGCAACGAATGGGCAAAAATTCAAGGTAGATTTGAGGATATTCCTTTTACTGAATCGGTATCGCAAATGATGCGGTTAATGGGAGAAGCAATTAATCATCAAGAAGAATCCCCCCTTTATCCTCCCTTAGCAAAGGGGGAAAGTAACAAAGAAGACTTTTCTCTTGAGGGGTTGGGGGTGAGAGATTATAGTCAACAATGGTTTGATAGTCTTTATCAGACTTTATCGGTAGAAAAAATTGACGAGTCAATCTTAGAAAAAATTTACCCTCTGCATCCTCTGACGGCTTTGGTTTTACCTACTCTGTGTATGCGTTATGCTCAAAACGATCGAACTTTATTTACTTTTATCACATCTGATGAGCCTTTTTCCTTAAAAAATTTTCTCACAGAAACGGTTATATTCAGTGAGGGAATCAAAGACACTGGTGAAGGTAGGGAAAAGGGAAGAGGGAAAAGGGAAGAGGAGTTTTTGAAATATTCCAATGATGACTTTGTTAAGTATAGCTTACCGACACTGAAACTCGATCGAGTCTATGATTATTTTATCGAATCGGCAGGAATGGGGTTAACATCGCGCCCTAATTTGCAAAGATGGATAGAAATTCACGACTTAATCACTGATAGTAAGAGTTTGGATGAGGATAGTTTACGGGTGTTAAAAGTAATTGGTATCCTCAACTTGGTGACGATTACGGGGATAACAAAAGCAACTAGGCAACTGGTGGCTTATGGCTTATGTGATTTACCCCAAGCCGAAGAAGTTAACTACTGGCAGGAAAAAATAGATGGTTTATTGAAAGGGGGGATAATTACCCATCGCCGTCAATTAGATGAATTAAGAATTTGGCAAGGTTCAGATTTTAATGTCGATCGAGAGTTAGAATCTTATCAGGATGTAGAGACTTTGGTGAAAAAACTGTCAACACTACGTCCATTAAAACCCATCATAGCTCAAAGACATAGTTATCAAACAGGCACTTTACGTTATTTTGAAAGACATTATCTCGACTCCTCATCAGATTTAGACAAGTTAAAATGCCATAGTGATACCGCCGATGGTTACTTAGGTTATTGGTTAGAAGAAGAAATCCCCTCCTCTTTTCCTTCATCTACCGTTGATGGATTGCCGCTTATTATCATCACCGCTAATAACTTACAAATTTTACGGTTACGAGGGAGAGAATTTTCGGCTTTGAATTGGTTAGATAAAACGGCAAAAGAATTACAAGCTGATGGAGTTGCCAGAAAAGAAGTGCGTTATCGCCTCGCCGAAGCAGAAAGATTTTTAGATGAAACTTTAGCTACGGTGTTTGATGTTAGTGAAGAAAATAATCAATGTTGGATTCAAGGAGAGTTGGTGAATATCTCTAGTATTAGTCAGTTAAACTCTGAATTATCGAGAATTTGTGAGCAAATATTTCCTAAAAGCCCGATTTTGTGGAATGAGTTGATAAATCGCCGTAATTTAACCGCCCAAGGGATGATGGCAAGACGACAGTTAATCTCTGCCATGATAAATAATTCTACCCTACCTAAGTTGGGTTTAACGGGTTATGGACCAGAAGTTACTATGTATTTTTCCCTTTTGCAAGAAACAGGGATTCATCGTCTCAATGAACAATGTACAATTAACAATGAACAATTAAACATCCATAATGCGACTTCTGAAAACAACTTGATTACCCCCCCCGACACATATAATACCAACTTAGGAGAAAATAATCAAGAAGAATGGGGTTTTTATCCGCCTGTGAGTAGGGATAATCCTAATATAACGGATGTCTGGAGTTCGATCGAACATTTTTGCTTATCGGCAACAGAAAAACCAGAAAACATCTCTAAGTTATATCAACTATTGTCAAAACCTCCCTATGGAGTGAAAGAGGGAATTATTCCTGTTATCCTTGCCTCGGTGTTGTTATATTATCGAGAGGAAGTAGGAGTTTATCAAGATGGTACTTTTATACCAGTGTTAGGAGAAGAGCATTTTGAGTTATTAGTTAAAAATCCCGATCGATATGGAGTAAAATATTTTGCTATCGAAGGTTTAAGGGGAGAAATCTTCAAAGAATTAGAAGCAATTTTAAGTAAAGCGAAGGGTAAGGATAATTTGCAAGTGAGAAACGCAACCCTTTTAAGTGTCGTTACTCCTTTATATCAGTTTGTGAAAAAGTTACCCCGTTATACTCAACAAACCAAAAATTTAAGTAAGACTGCCCTTCAGATTTTACACTCTTTACAGCAAACTGTTGAACCAGACGAGTTACTTTTTTCGGCTTTACCCCTTGCCTGTGGTTTATCTGCCATTACTCCAGACTCCCCCCCCAGTGTGGAAGTAACGAAAATTTTTAAAACGGAGTTAATTAAAGGGTTACGGGAAATTAATCAAGGCTATGATAGTTTACTTACTCATTGCCAATCTTTGTTAAATACTGCTTTTGGGGTAGAGGGAGATAAGTTAAGGGTGACTTTACGCCTTCGTGGTTATAATCTCAAGGATAA
The DNA here is from genome assembly GCF_050753365.1 of Geminocystis sp. CENA526. Lineage (NCBI taxonomy): Bacteria > Bacillati > Cyanobacteriota > Cyanophyceae > Chroococcales > Geminocystaceae > Geminocystis > Geminocystis sp. CENA526. The sequence goes on along the minus strand of NZ_JBLZFY010000023.1, from coordinate 4,036 downwards.
ATGTGTTGAGCGCAGTTTGAAACGTTTTACTCAAGCGATTATTGATGATTCCCAAAGTGATAGTCAATGGTTGTCTGCGGTTGTGATGGTGATTGCGGATAAACCTGCGGAGTCTTGGAGTGATGAGGATTCGATCGCATTTGAGGTAAAATTAGCGGATATAGTGCGCAAATTCGAGAATTTAGAGGCTATCCAAACGGAGGTTAACACTCAAGGTATTCAAGAGGGAGTAACAGCGAGAAGAATTAGCGTCACCCGTGATGACGGGGAGGAAACTTTAAGGATGGTATGGATAGATGAAAGTCGAGAAAAAGAAGCGGATGATTTAGTTAATCAAATACTAGCGCAATTAGAAGGGGTCGATCGAAAACTCAGAGAAGCGGTATTAGCAAAACTCACGGAAAGAATCTTAAACTAAACGTAGGTTGGGTTAGCGTCAGCGTAACCCAACAAATTTTCTTTTTTTTGCTAATGGAGTTAGCGATACCGTAACCCAACAAAATTCTATTTTTTGCTAAATTGAAAGAAATTTTCTTGAGATATAATCAGAATAAATTAATGTATCAAGGAGTTAATCATGGAAACCATAACAATTAAAGTTGATTCAGAAATAGCTAAAGCCTATCAAAAAGCTGATGCGACTAAACAAGAAAATGCAATCCAAATTTGTAATTTAGTTTTAAAACAATTATTAAAACCTGATAGCTTTGAAGAAATAGTAACTCAAATTAAAGAGGAAGCAAAAGTAAATGGTTTAATACCCGAAATATTAACACAATTATTAGAAGATGAATAAATAAATAATGATTTGACTAAAATTGATTTATTCTTGATAAAAATGAGTTAATTCTTGTTGAGAAAACTCAATAAATTCTCCTCCCAGTAAATATTCAGAAGCATTGATACTTTGTTCAGATTTTATTTTTATTAAGTAAATTTTTTACTTTTATATTCATAATAATATTCCATCTTGTTTAACATTTTTAATAAATAAATTATCCTCATTATTTAACCTATTTTCTGAAATATAAAAACAATTAACTACTGCATCATATTCAATACATAAACTGCTGATAAAATCACTATTATTTTTTATTTCTTCAACACAATTAATATCCCCTTTTAAAACCACTAATATATCAATATCAGAATATTCTCTAGCATCTCCTCTCGCTTGTGAACCAAATAATATTAACTGTGTTAATCTTTGTTTATAGATTTGGCTAAATTTGTCTTTTATGGTTTTTATAATAGGCTCTAAATTCTTATTTTTAATTAATGTTATAGTCATATTGTGTAAAAATTTTAATTAATAAAATCGTAGCTTAATTATAGTAGATAAGGTTCGATCGTATCAGTGATATTTTGTTAACAAAATGAATAAAGAATTTTATTAAAAATAATAGAATAATTGTTAACTTATGATGAGGATAAATCATTATCCTGATTTCTGTTCATAAATTACTTTTAAATTATCTAAAATATTCTTTTTTCTAATAGGGTTATGACTGTTATTAATTGCCTTTTTTGTTACCACATCTACAGGGCGATTAAACAATCGACTAAATTGATTTTCGATACTATCTAAATCAAAGAAAGTTATTTTTGTATCTTCAGCAAAAGTAACTAATAAATCTATATCACTTTCACTATTAAAATCATCTCTTAATATTGAGCCAAATAAAGCTAATTCTATGATTTTTTTCTCTTGACATAGTTTAATTAAATTTTGTCGATTAGTATTTAATCTTTGATATATATTAATCATTATTAAGAATTATTAATAAGAGCTTGAGGTTGAATAATAATAATGTCAGAAAGTTGAATAAAATCTTGAGAATTAAAAGTTAATAAATGACTGATATTATTAGCTTTCATTACTGCTAAAAGTCTAATATCATGGCTACGTTTTCCTTTAATATTGTAGTCTGTTACCAGTCTTAACCAATGAGGAAAAATATGGCTCTTCTACAGTAGTTATGATAAATTAATACCAAATAATGCTTAAAACTATTGATATATAATAGTTACAGAATTTTAAAAATGCAATTCTTATAAAAATTCAATTTTATTAGTATCGATCGTAATCTATATAATGATTTCAGGGATTATTTACTATTAGCTTATTATACTCAAAGTAAGAGAGCCAAAAATATCTATATTTTCAGTAATTAACATAAAGTTATTTAACAAATCATTGACATAATCTTTAGTTTGTGAGATACTCCAACCTAAACCATTAACATCAGTTGGACGTGTAGCCACTACCCAAAATTCGATTAACACTTGAGATGTAATAACACACTCATTACCATCAGCGATAATTTGTGCAATTGCGTCATTAGCTAGAGAATGAGTCAAAGAAGAAACATCCGCCGATCGTAATAAAATATTAGTATCAAGTAAATATTGAATCATTAATAATCATCCTCATAGATGCTATCTCGATGTAACGCAGAATCAGGTAAATTAGCACTGGTTTTAGGTAATTTAGCTATAACTTTACGCCATTGTGCTATTTTTTCCTCTGGAGTAAGGTTGGTATCGGAAGATGGTAGAGAAGTTGACATTTTATGTTTCAAAAATTCACTAAAGTTTAATACCTCCTCTTGTTGTTGTAAAGGAAGTCGTTTAAGATTTTCTAACACTGCTTTTTCAATATTCATCATAGTTTTTTATTAAAACTAAATTTATAAATTAATTATAAATGAGTTAGATTAAGTTTTGTATGGTTAGGCTAACACTAACCCAAGCTAAAGATGATGTTCAATAATTTAATAAGTTGAACTAATATGAATATTAATTCTCAAATTTTACCACAATCTAACCATCTAAATATATCCGCATTATCTCGATTATTTCAAGCAACCACTAATTCTTATAAATACCTATTTTTTTATTCTATTTTAGATATTTTATCCCAAAGATTATTTGATCATTCAGAGTCAATGTCAATTAGTTTTCAAGAATTAATGATAGAAATGTTAGCTAATGCTTGGTATCCTCATACCTTTTTTCGCCTATCCTTTGGGAAACAAGATAAAATTGCTAATAAGTTAGACTCCCTTGATTTGACGGTAAACACTACCGTTTTAAAATTTAATAGTAGCGATAAAATAGCGTTGAAAGAAATTATTAGTCAAAATAATTTAACTGCTATTATTGCTGATTTTAAAAAGAATGTACCTTTTCGATTATTACGCCCTTTTTTGCAAGAAAACTTGCGGGATTTTGATGTTAACTATGAAGTAGTCAAAAAAACCCCAGAAATAGCTAATCAATATTTTGCTATCTTAAAACCTTTATATCGTTTTAATGCTAATACTTATAGAGAATCTGATGCTATTATTTTACATCCAGAATGGGTAGATTATTTTAAACAAAATTTTATCATTATTAAAGGTTGGGTAGCTTGGGAATGGTTACAATATATGCAAAAAAATAATCAAAATGTACCCAATTTAGTTAATAAATTATTTGCCCCTGAGAAAAGAAACTCTTTAACTAATCAAGCTAATTATTGGAAATTTATACTAGAAAAACAGCCCATTAAATGTATTTATTCTCAGCAAACTTTAGATAAAAATACTATTTCGATCGATCATTATTTACCTTGGTCATTTGTAGCTCACGATCGACTTTGGAATTTAATACCAACGATGAATAATGTTAATAGTTCTAAATCAAATAATATACCATCTTCTCAATATTTAGTCAAATTTATTCAATTACAACATCAAGGCTTAACTATTTCTCATCAATATTTACCTCGAAAAGAATGGCTAAAATATACAGAAAATTATCTGCTAGATTTAAAGATAAGTCAAACCGAAGATTTATTAAATTTAGAATTATTAACTAATATTTATAACCGTCAGTTTGAGCCTTTAATATCCTTAGCAAAAATACAAGGTTTTAACGATAATTGGACTTATTAAAGCTAAATAAAATATAAATGCAGGGTATTATATTATTGTGAATAAGTTGATTTTTTTAAGATTATTTATCTTCCCCCTCTTCCCCCTCTTCCCCCTCT
>NZ_JBLZFY010000022.1:0-48758 GCF_050753365.1 Geminocystis sp. CENA526 | reverse complement strand
TCAAAACCTTGATTTTTGTCATTTATTCACTCTTCCCTTTTCCCTTTTCCCTCTTCCCTATCTTCATCAAAAGACTTTTTCAGCAACCCCTAAATATCTTATAGAAGTTACGCACTTTTACCAAAAATCAAGGGATTGAGATTCCTTCGCTACTCTCGGAATGACAGAATGTCGTTAGAGGTGAGTAAGTTATATCTTATTCTTGATGCCACATTCCCGAAGGCAAATAAACACCGTTGAGTGTCTTTACCTTTTCTTCTGTCATAAAATAACTCCAAACCTCGTCTATGGCTTGATTAGCTTGATTATAGACAATTATTTTGGCTCGATCGTACTCATTTAAAGGCGAGTTAGGGATTCCCGAATAGCCCTCTAATTTATCAAGATTTTCTAAGTCTTTAAAAGAAGCAAAAGAAAGTACATAACCATAAACTTGATCATTGCCTTCAATCATAGCAGGATAGCCAACAGGTAGGGCGAATAAACTTCCTTTTGTCCAACATTCCTGTTCTTCTATGGTTTTTCCTTCACAAAAAATTTTATAATATTTACCTCTCGGTTTAAGTGTACCGTACACAAAAACTTTGATTATATTTTCTTGATTCATAAGACTAACAACACATATTTCGATCGATAAAATAATCTTAAATGATTTATGAGCCAAGTTTTAAGGCTTCTAAATAAAGCGCATAGGCAAAACCAATTTTTAGGGAGTTTAATAAATCCACCCAAGCAGGTTTTCTGTCAATATCCCTACGACGATATATAATATAACTACTTATCTCCGTAAATAAAAGAAAAAAAAGTGCGATCGTAACATCCCATCTTGCGGCTTGTCCAGCAGTAGCGGATAAAACGTTTGCCAGAAAAAATCCCAATAACAAACAAATAATTATCAGAGATAATTGTCGCCAAGGATTAGTAAAAAAACCAAGAAATTGATTTACTAATCTTTGGATTAATAGATTTAAGCGAGTTTCTTGCATACTTACTTATTCGTCGTTGAGCTTTAGAACTTAATCAATAATTTATCATATTTAAAGTCGAAAAACCAATTTTATTAATTAATAATGAATAATTTTCAATCAGCTTTAGATAACTCTAAAATAACTAAACCGATGTGGTTTTTATGGCTTTTATCGGCGGGATTAATTGCTTTAGATGGTTTTGATTTTTTTATCATCGGTATTGCTTTACCTTTTCTGGAAAAAGACTTTAATTTAAACAGTACAGAAATAGGCTCGATCGCAGTTTCTGCTATTATAGGATCATTAATAGGCTCATTAACTTTAGGGGGAATAACTGACAAAATTGGACGACAAAAAATGTTGTTAATTGATGTGCTTATTTTTATTATTTCTAGTGCAGGTACTGCTTTAGCTTGGAATGCTTTTTCTTTAATTTTTTTCCGTTTTTTAGTAGGTGTTGGTATTGGAGCAGATTATCCTATTAGTGTGGCATATATCACCGAAAATATGCCTTCTCGTTTACGGGGAAGAATGGTGATTGGGGCATTTACTTTTCAAGCTGTAGGAGCATTATTCGGGGCTTTAACTGGTATTATTATCATTAATATTTTTACTCAATTTTTCCCTAATTCCCTTGATATTCTCATTCGTTATGGATGGAGAGGAATGTTAGGAGTTGGTTTATTATTAGCTATTTTGGTGGGGTTTTTACGGTTACAATTTCTCTTAGAAAGTCCTCTTTATTATATTGCGAAAGGAGATTATGAAAATGCTCAATTATCTGCTAGAGAATTGTTAGAAACAGATGTTATTATCACTGCTGAAACTGACGCACAGCCTTTACAAACTAACCTTAATTATCTTTCTTTATTTTCACAAAAATATATTAAAAATACTTTATTAGCTTCTATTCCTTGGTTTTTACAAGATATTGCTACCTACGGTATAGGGATTTTTACCCCGACAATTATTGCGATTTTAGCTTTTAGAAATCATGATGATTTTATTCTACAACAAGTTCGATCGAGCCAAGGTTCTGCTATAGTGGACTTATTCCTAATCATGGGCTTTTTAATCGCTGTTTTATTAGTAGATAAAGTTGGTAGAATTACTCTACAAATAGTTGGTTTTATGGGTATGAGTATCGGTTTAATTTTGTTAGGAATAGCTGGTGATCCTAGTTTAAATCAACACCCTAATTTAATCCTTGTTTTTACGGGATTTTTAGTGTTTAATTTATTGATGAATGCTGGTCCTAATTCTACCACTTTTTTGCTATCAGGGGAGGTTTTTCCTACGGCTATAAGGGCTACGGGGGCTGGTGTTTCCGCTTCGATCGCCAAAATGGGAGCTGTTTTAGGCACATTTTTTCTACCTATTTTACAACACGATTTAGGGGTTTCTAAACTATTATATATTTTAGCAGTATGCTGTTTTATTGCAGGAATTTTAACTTATTTATTAAGAATAGAAACTAGAGGAAAAAGTTTAGAAAATTAATTATAAATTAAAAGTTTATCGTAATGATATAACAGCCTAACACATTTATTAGTTTTGACAATTTTTACTTAAAAATAAGTAAGTATTATTATGCTTATGAAATGCTGATTCTACCAATTAAAACCATTAAAAATCTGCTCCTTTTCCCTTTTCCTTACCTTTATCAAAATACTGTTTGAGCAAACTCTATTTATTATTAATTTAGTAGTGATAAATTTTTATTAATAAAATACAAGATATTCAAAAAAATAAAACTTAGACAAAAATAATAATCAAACTTAGTAAATATTCCGACAAAACTGGTTTATGATCAAGTTTAGGTCAATTCTTCCACAGAATCATCTAATCTGTACATCTTTAAATTAAAAAGGATTGATGATTGTTTTCATAATTTACCCTCAAATCTTAATTTTGTTATGTTTTAATAAACATTTAACGTTTGATTTGTCATAAAACTTATTAGTCTTTTTTTTGCTTCAATCTATATAATTTTCTCTAGACTTTAATAACAAATATAAAACTTCGGATAAAACAATGAAAAAGTATGTAGCTGAGTTAATCGGCACTTTCTGGTTAGTATTGGGCGGTTGCGGTAGTGCCGTTTTAGCCGCTAATTTTGGAGGAGAAGGCAATCCTTTTGGTATCGCTTTTGTGGGAGTTTCTCTTGCTTTTGGTTTGACAGTGTTAACAATGGCTTATGCTGTAGGACACATTTCGGGAGGACATTTTAATCCTGCGGTTTCCTTTGGTTTATGGGCTGGAAAACGTTTTTCTGGTTCAGAATTACTACCCTATATTATTGCTCAAGTAGTAGGGGCAATTTTAGCAGGTTTAATTATCTTAATCATTGCTAGTGGTGCAGATGGTTTTGAATTAAGTGGAAGCAATCCTTTAGCGACTAATGGTTATGGAAATCACTCTCCGGGAGGTTACTCTTTATTATCTGCGTTTGTTACCGAAGTGATAATGACATTTATTTTTCTCATTATTATTTTAGGCTCAACGGATAGGAGAGCGCCTGCGGGTTTTGCACCTATTCCCATTGGTTTAGGTTTAACCTTAATTCACTTAATTAGTATTCCTGTTACCAATACTTCTGTAAACCCTGCTAGAAGTACTGGGGTTGCCTTATTTGCAGGTAATATAGAGATTATCGGACAATTATGGTTGTTTTGGATTGCCCCCATTTTAGGCGCGGTTTTAGCAGGTTATCTTTACTATAGCTATTTTGCTGAGTCTTTACCCCCTGCCCCCTCGGAAGAAGAGTTAGAAATTTAATTGTTTTGAATCTCAATTTTTGAAGACATAAGCTAGTTTGCATTTAAGTCGTCTGATAGAGGTAGGCAACAGGTAAGCGATGAAGTCATGGCAAGGGGTTTAAACCCCTTGTTAATAAAAACTGTAAGTTAAATGCGTCTTAGCTTAGAAGATAGGAGAGATTTACGATCGATAACAAAAAAGTTTCGATCGAGAAAAAGACTATAGGAATCAAGATTTAATAAAATAGACAAGTTTGATGTTAGAGATTGCTTTAGATTGCTTCGTGCCTCGCAATGACAATCCGACTTAACTAAATTATTTAATTTCCATTCCATAGGATAATTTTTAATTCTTAATTCTTACCGCACTTGTTTGAGGCTTTCCACTTTTTTGGTGAATAATTCAGTAAATAAGCTCAATACTGTACGATTTTCCTTAACTTTAATGTTAACACTAATAGACATCCCCGATTGTAAAACCACTGGTTCACCTCTGATAATTAATTCTTGGGCATCTAACTCTACTTTGACAGGGAAACGATAGAAGTTGTAAATTTGATCAGGAGGTAGTGCATCTGAACCCACAAAAAATACTTTTCCTTTAATATCTCCAAATTCGCTATAGGGGAAAGAATCAATGCGCACATCGGCTATTTGCCCGGGTTGCACAAAACCAATGTCTTGGTTGGTGACATAAACTTCGGCAATCAAAGGATTATCCGGACCTGGATCTGGTACTATTTTTAATAGGGCTTCTGATTGTCCACTTTTTGGCACAAATCCGACTCCTGCTTGTAAGTCAAAGACTGTGCCAGATACGGGGGCTTTCAATTCCTGATACTTAATAGTTTGTTTTGCACTACTAATTTGACTACCAATTTCAGCGATGCGTTTTTCATTATCCACAATTACTTTATTGATTTGACTGTCTAATTCGGCAATTCTCTGATTATTTATCGCCATACGATCGCGCACATCCTTTTCTGTTACGGCGATGGTATTTTCAAATTGTTGTTGTGCCTGACGAATGGTAAGACTTAAGCGGGTTTCTTCCTGTTGCAGTTGTTCAATTTCTGCCAGACGAGTTTCAATTTGTTGTTTCTGATTCTCGTATTCGATTTTACCATTGGAGCGTCGATCGACTAAATCTCGTCTTTTGTCTTGTACTTGTTGTCTTTGGCGTTCTATCTGAATGGTTGCCAATGCCCCTTCTTCGGATAAGGGTTGAATACTCTCCAAAATTTCCAAATCTATACGCAAACTTTCTTCGGCTTCTTTGATAGATTGCTCATTACGGAATTGAATTTCTTGAAGTACTCTTCGATCGTTCAATAATTGTTTTTTCGTATCCTCTAATTTAACTCGATTTTGGTCAAGTTGTTTTTGTAGCTGATCAGCTTCCAATTGAGCGGCGTTCGATCGACTATTTAACTCAGCAAAAGCGGCTTGTAAACGAGCAATTTCATCGGATTTTAAACTATTGATATTATAGTTACCCTCCGATAACTGTATTTGATAAAGCCTATTTTCCCCCACTAATTCTGCCCGATTAAGCGCTAAGGCGAGAATTTCAGGGGGTAAATTCAATTCCGATATAGCTTTTTGTATCTCAGAAGGGGTAATAGTAGCATTGATGAGAGTGCGATAAAACTTATTTTCTTGTACTAAAGAATTTCTGATTTTCTGCAAAGATTCTAATTCTGCTTCCGTAGCATCAGAATCAAAAACTAACAATGATTCCCCTTCTTGTATTCTTTGCCCGTCTTCTACGTTAACCTGTCTCACCACTCCACTTAGGGGGGCTTGAATTTCTTTAACCGTAGTTTTGGGTTTAAGTTGTCCTCTAGCCGTTACAACTTGCTCTATTTTAGCTATTGCCGCCCAACTAATAGCAAATACTGTAACTCCTATAATACTCCATGTCATCGTTCTTGACCATATAGGAGATGGTTTAAGAATTACATCTTTTTCAAATTCAGAAATATCTAGGTTAATCTCTGTATCACTGTTTTTATGATTGCCATTGAGAGGATTTCCTTGAGTTTCTAATAAAGAATCTACACTTGTTGTTTTGGTATTACCATTCATCATAATATAATAAGTTTTGAGTTACATAGAAACTGTTAATTGATAACAATTGCAATTTTTTAATTAATTTAATCATTCACCTTTAGCTTATCAATTTTTTCTTGTTACGAGTCCATCTTGTTTACCAAAATTTACGGGTTTGAGATTTCTTGGCTACTTTCGGAATGACAGAATATTGTTAGACTCTATCATTTTTTTTCGAGTTGCTTCAATATCATCATTAATTGATATTAGTTAATGCTTGAGTAATTATTTCTCTATATTCTTCTACTCCATAAAGTTTATAAGCAATATCATCAATTTTTTTTAAAACTTCCTGTTGTCGAATTAATACATTTTCTAAATCACTTTTTCCCACTGCTTCTTCTACTCTTTTCTCGATTAATTCTAACACCCTTAAGTTACTAAATCGATCGAACTCATAACAATTAACCTTTAATATATTAAAAGCAGTTTTCACTAAATTATCTTTACCTTGAGATAGTTTTTTCTTCCCCCTAAATGAAGCATCAAATTCTGTTAAAGATTATAAAGCTGTTTAAACCAACGAAAAAAAGATTGCCCTTTGGGATGCTGTGGATTAAGTATTTTAAATTTTATTGCATCATGTAATTGTCTTCCAGGCTCATCTTGCCATGCCAACCATGTATGAATTTGAGCCTTATCTAAATGGACATCTTTATACGTTGCACCTCTTTTTTTTGCTTCTTGTACCACTTGTTTTGTATATTGCCATAAAAGATTATTTTGGGGATTATTTTCGGTAATTAAATAAGATAAAAAAGTTTCTAACATTCCTTGATTTTGATTATCAGGCATTATCCAAATTCCAAATTTTATTCCTGAATTTAGACGAAAAATAAAACCGTCTTGTGTTAAATTATTAGATAAGCCAAAATCAGAATCTTCTTTTAACAAATTACAAATATTGTTAATGCTTATTATTCTATTTTTAGGTTCATTATCAGCATCAATAACTATTCCTAAATTTTGTAAACGACTTTTTTTCAACTCCGTTTTAATAATATTTATATCTAACAATTTATCTTCACCATTTGCCGATTTTATAAACACAATAGGTTGTTTTTCAGATGTTTCCCAATTAATACCATTTTTTTCAACAAATTCAGGAATAACTCGTTTATCACTATCACCTTCTACTAACAAAATATTAGGATAAATTTTACCTTTACTCATCTTATCTTACCTCAATTTCACGATTAGCTGCGATCGAGATTTCGTTAGTATTAAATAAAATTGATGCTTTTTTATCTACTTCAATACGATGTAAAGTAATCTCATTTTCCCTTATATAGTGAGGATTTTCTTTAGTATTTTTTTGAGTAATTAATTCCCCTAAAGCCATCCAACAATCGCTATTATGAGTAGTCGCAAACACTTGAATATTTAATTTTTTTGAAGTTTCTAAAATTAATTCCCACATTTTTAATAAAGTGGTGAAATGCAATCCCGTATCAATTTCATCTATGAATAAAACACCATTTTTAGTATTTACCATTGCCAAAATAATTTTTAGTAATTGCCAAATACCTTCACCCATACTCGCCACAGAAATTGGTTCGCTGTAGCCATCAAGTAATACTTTTAAACTGTTTTTTTCGGCTTTGTCACTTTTAGTGGTAGCAATTCTTTTAATTTTTGGTTCAATAATTTTAATAGCTTCAATAACAATTTCTTCTAAAGGAGTGAGAGATATTTGATCAAAAGTATTAATTAAATTGCTAATATCATCATAAAAAGGATTAATCAATACATTGTTAATATTTGAATCAAATTGATAAATAAAATTTTTTTTACTTAGATATTTTTGAATATCTGAAGATGTAATTTCTCCTTTAATATTAGTAGGTATTTCTATTAATTTAACTGATTTTTGCTCATTTTTAGACCATAAAAAAGATAAACATAAATTATCAAATATAATTGTTCGATCGAGTTTTTTAATATCTGTATCTATTTCTGGATAATCAGGATTTTGATTTATTAAAATATTTAAGTTATAAACATTACTATTGATAGTAAATATTGCCTTAATACTATTATTATCATTAGGAGAATAATAATTAAAAATATTAAATATATTAAATTTTTTTTCCATTCTTCTTAGAAAATCATTTTCAACAGAAAAAGAGCCTAAATCTATCCAAGAAAACTCTCCCCTATGATTAAAAATATCTAATAAAGAAGGAAAATAAGGATAAGAAATACATAGTTTAATAATTTCTAAAATAGAAGTTTTACCACTATTATTTTCCCCTACTAATAAATTGATTCTACCTAATTGAGATAGTTCAAAATTTTTAAATCCACGATAATTATCAACTTTAAATGATTCAATCATTATCTTAATCTTATTATTAGAATTATTCTGAAATTGATCCCATTTGGAAGTCTAATATACTTTAGTTTATAGCCAAAAAGGAATAGTTCCATCTGTAGCATGAGGACGTAACCCCCTAGAAGCCAAAGTGGATATTTTATCAGCATAATAGGTAGTTACTGGTAATCGAGGGGGACGTTCTGAGCCATAATGTAGTAAAGTTAAGGATAAAACAGAGTGTAAAGCCTCTTTCAAGGGAAAAGGGTTATGAGTACGAATTTTGAGAGGACGTGGTGTACCCATAGTATTCGGGAAATCAGAAGATACTAATAAGGCTTCGGTGTCGCTTAACTTAAAAATACTACCTTTAGGGGCATTGATAACCTTATTATTCTCATTAAGGGCATATAAACGAGGATTACCATTTTTGATAATTTCCACAAAATAAAAAGTAGCATCAATATCTTTACCCCACGCTAATAATGATTCTTTTTCTTGATAGGGTAACTTGCCGTCACGGTGAATAATGATAGTTTTTCCCGAAAATTCTTTCACAGGAAATATATCTTGTAGGATATGAGTCGGGATAATTTCTCCTTCTAACATGGCATCACGAATACTGTATCGTAATAGTTCACCGTTGTTAAAATAAATTCTCGCCATTGCCGCCGCATTAATTGTGCCTTGTAAAGTGGCTTTTTTTTGTCGAGAAACATCTAAACCCACGATTAAATCTGCATAGCGAATGGGGTTAGCTAAAATATAAGGAATAGTTCCCGTTTTTGCTAAAATTCCTAGTAAAATATTTTTAAGAGCGTATTGATTGTTAATAGTTTCTGGTCTAATTACTTGACTTGGAATATCATTTTTTAAGGTAAGATGTTTAAAGTGATCATAAAGTGTCCAGTCACTATTTTTATTATCTATTTTTCCTGCAATAATCGCTACAATAATATCTGGTTTTTGTTGTTTTAAGAGTTCGATCGATCTTTCTAAAGTTGCTCTATTAGGTTGATTAATTACTTCTTCTCCTGCTAATTTTAAGTCATAACCTAAGCCATTTTTGCCTAAGTTATCACGAATACCTATTTTTAATGTGTCTAAATTTAAGTTAGGAAGGGTATTTAAAATAGCAATTCTAATGGTTTTGTTTTGAGAAGGTTTATAAGTACCAAATTTTTTCGCAGAATTAAACACATTTTTGCTATCTTGATGATTATTTCCAAATAATAATTGTGGAGAGTAATCAATACTTTTTTCTGTTCTAAATGAATGATTTTTTTGTGTGGATGAATAATTATCAAAAACTAAACCAGTTGTTTTCAAAAGAGTAAAAATTTCCTTTACATATTCATATCTTTTTTCAGAGGTAATTTGTAATTTTTCACTAACGTTAAGTCGATCGTAGTCTTGATTATACACTCTAATTTTTAAAGCACTAACTACATAATCATAAAAATTTTCGGTTTTAACTACTAATTCATCATTATCAGCTTGATTAATCGTATCCTGCATTTTTGCACTTAAAGGATAACTTAATAATCGTTGTCGGGTGTTATTTTCTCCCAATTTACCGACTATAGAAGTGATTGTCATGGCAGACTGAAAGTCAGGTTTGGTAATGTCGGTAACGTGAAGCCCAATCAATTCATCTGTAGAAGAAATCTTAGTTAAATAATCTTTAAGTGTACCTTTATAGTCTAGTCTTGATTTGAGGGAAATAGACACAGAAGGATGATTATTGACAACGCAACCATATTTTTCACATTCATAGGTGACGATATATTTACCTTTATCTTGAGTTGATTTAGCTAATATTTCTCGAATTTGACGATTAATGTTAATATTACCCAGTAATTTGTGAGTAACAAAATCAGCTATACCTTGGCTAGATGGAGTTATTTTATCATTGAGTTCGATCGACTGAAGGGAATTTTTAAAAATATCATCTTTGCTTTGCCAAAGTTGTGGGATAAAGTCATTAATTTTATCTTGAGTTTGAGGAGAATCTGTGATTAGACATTGATTTATTTTATCCCAATGCCAATGACCTAAAAATTGTTTTTGCAGTTGATAATGAAGTTTTCTGCCGATTTTATCCTTACTTTCTGGAGTAATAGTTTCGATCGAATAAGTGCTAAGTTTAGGTAAAGATTCTATTACGATCGGTAAAATTTCTGTGAATAATTCCATTGTTTATTTTCGATTATACAATATAGTAACACGTTTTTCAATTTATAATAATTTATTGTTTAACTAAATGTCGATCGAGATATTCATCAATAATTTATCATATTGAAAGTAGAAAAACCATTTTTTATGTATCAAAGAAAGATTTATTTTAGGGATACCGACTCGGCAGGAGTTGTTTATTTCTGCAATTTACTGTCTATCTGTCACGAAGCCTACGAAGAATATTTAGCTAATTTAAAAGTTAATTTAAAAGATTTTTTCTCGAATCAATTAATTGCAATTCCCATTATTCATGCAGAAATTGACTTCTTTAAACCTCTTTTTTGTGGTGATTTAATTAATATAACTCTTAACCTGATTTTAATTAATGAAAAAGTTTTTGAAATAGAATATCACGTTTTTAAAGATAATGATTTAGTAGCTAAGGCTTTAACTAAACATATTTGCATCAATCCACAAACTAGAAAAACTCAAGAAATTCCTCTGATTATTAAACAAAGTTTTGACACTTAATCTTATATTAACCTCATAGTAATTATTTTTAGGTTTATACTGAAATTGTTTAAAAATTATACAAAATCTCGATCGAAATCATGTTTGAAAAAATTTTAATTCCTAACCCCTGTGCCGAAAAACCCTCATCCTTAAAACCCCGTAAGGGAGTTATCATCGGTTTAGGGCAAGTGGGCTTGGCTTGTGCCTATTCTCTCTTGATTCAAGATTGTTTTGATGAATTGATATTACAGGATATAGCCGAAGAAAAATTGGCAGGAGAAGTAATGGATTTCTCTCACGGAATGCCTTTTCTTGCACCAACAGACTTAAAAGCTGGTACAGTTGCCGATGAAGGAAGAAATGCAGACGTTGTAATTATTACCGCAGGAGTCGCCCAAAGAGAGGGAGAAACCCGTTTAAGTTTAGTGGAACGCAATATTGCTATTTACAAAAGTATTTTAGAAGATGTCGTCAAATATTGTCCTGATTGCATTATTTTGGTAGTGAGTAATCCTGTTGATATTCTTACTTACGTCACCTTAAAAATCACGGGTTTTCCTAGTTCTAGGGTCATCGGTTCTGGTACAGTATTAGATAGTGCTCGTTTTCGAGCTTTATTGGCTCAGGAAATGGGTATTGATGCTCGTAGTGTTCATGCCTATATTATTGGTGAGCATGGAGATAGTGAAGTAGCAGTGTGGAGTAGTGCCAACGTGGGTGGCATGAAAATTGTACCAGACGGTTGGGATAATTTGAATCAAGATGAGCAGAATAAGTTATCCGAGATTTACTTAAATGTAAAAAATGCAGCCTATGAGATTATTCAACGCAAAGGCTATACTTCCTATGCGATCGGACTGGCGACAACGGATATTGTCAAGGCAATTCTCAATTCTCAAGAGCGTATTTTAACCGTTAGTGGTTTGATGACAGGGTTATACGGCATTGAAGATGTGTGTTTAAGTGTTCCCCGTGTAATTAATGAGCGAGGTATTTTAAAAACTGTTAATCTAACTTTGAGTGATACAGAAGAAAAGTTATTGGTGGATTCTGCTAGGGTTTTACGGGAAGTGTTCGATCGAGTTACTTTTTAATTGTCAAAGTAAAATTCTTCTTTCAATTCCCTTGCCATGAGATTTTTAACCGCAATTTCAGGGGTGATTTTTTCTTGTAATAATAAATAGATTTGGTAAGTAATGGGTACAGAAATATGTTGTTTTTGTGCTAGTTTAATTAAAACATTAGTGGTGTTGATTCCCTCTGCTGTGCCTTCTAATTGGGCTAAAATTTCTGGAAGTGTCTTGCCTTTTGCCAATCCAAAACCTACTTGATAATTACGGGATAAGTGACTGTCGCTGGTGGCTAATAAATCTCCTAATCCTGATAAACCGAAAAATGTCTCTACCCGTGCGCCTAATTTCACCCCTACCCTAATCATTTCTGGTAATGCCCTTGTCAGTAAGGCGGCTTTTGCATTTGTGCCTAATTCTAAACCATCACATACTCCCGATGCGATCGCCATCACATTTTTTAATGTACCACCTAATTCTGTGCCAATGGGATCATCATTGACATATACTCTAAAAATATCAGAAGCAAAAACACTTTGCACTAATTCCGCCGAAGTACTATTTTTGCTAGATACCACCGTAGCCGCAGGTAAACCCCTTTGGATTTCTTTGGCTAGATTCGGACCTGATAGCACTACTATAGGATTATGGGGAAATGCTTTGTGCCAAATTTGCGAAGGAGTGTAGGTGGTTTCTAAGTCTAATCCTTTGGTAGCCGTGACAATAATTATATCAGGGTTGAGATCGATCGAACCTAAAGTAGTAATAACATCTTTAACGCCCTTCATCGACACCGCCGAGATGATTATATCTGCATCCTTTACCATAGTTGCTAAGGAGTCTTTAACGCTACGACTCCATAACTGATATTGGTGGTTCGATCGATTTAATA
Organism: Geminocystis sp. CENA526; assembly: GCF_050753365.1. Lineage (NCBI taxonomy): Bacteria > Bacillati > Cyanobacteriota > Cyanophyceae > Chroococcales > Geminocystaceae > Geminocystis > Geminocystis sp. CENA526. The sequence continues at coordinate 35,952 of NZ_JBLZFY010000022.1, read as the reverse complement.
AGTAACCAATAGTATTACCCCATGCTCCTCCACCGATAATAATAATTTTTTCATTGCCCATAGTTGATAATAAGCTAGTTTACATTTAAGTTTATTGGTGATGGTAGGGAAAAGGGAAAAGGGAAAAGGGAAAAGTTATGTAAAATTAATTATCTTCAATTTTTCTTAATTAGACATTCTAAGGGCTAAAGCCCTTTATTACGAACCTACAGAAAAATAATTTTCCCAGATGTCTATGAATTTTTTTGAAAAGTAGTGATTTTCCCTAAAAATTCTTCTGTAAGTTTCACAAAAGCCTTTGAGCCATTAGAATTAGGAGAAGTTAATACCGCAGGCATAAATAAATCCACAGCTTTAGCCACATTAACATCCATGGGAATATCATTAGCAAATATCTGATCGATGGTAAAATCCTGTTGTACCCTTCTTTTTACCTGATCATAATATTTATCATAACGTCCAAATAGCCCCCCTTCTGAAAGAATAAACACAATACCCAATAATTGCAACTTTAGAGGATCATTATCTTTATGACTATCCTTTAATTTTTTTATCCTTCTCTCCAATAATTGTATTCCTACCAATGATAACGGCTCAGGGCGCGCTGGTAACAAATAAAAATCACTAGCGGCGATGGCGCTTCTAGTTAAAAGATTATACCCCGGCGCACAATCCATAATCACAAAATCATAATCATTCACCACTGGTTGTAAAATATTATGAATCAGCATTCTTTCAAAAGTATTCCAGACGGATTCAAAATTTTCAATCTTATTTTCATTAACTGCCTTTTGATGCAACATTTCTGACACTAAATATTCATCATACAATTCAATATCCCCAGGTAACAACTCCAACAGGGGTAAACCACCGACAAATGGGGAGATAATATCGTGAATAGTTAACTTAGCATAGGGGTTAGGTTGAATGACTCCATCGATTAAATAACTCAGGGTTTTGCGTTTTTTTCTTAACTTGCCAAACTCATGGGGGGGTAATAAACTCAAAGTGGCACTAATTTGAGCATCTAAATCTAATACTAATACTCTTTTCTTAAAATTTTTGGCTAAAGACGTGGCTAAATTTACCGTTAAAGTTGTTTTCCCTACGCCACCTTTCATATTAACGGTACTGATAACATATCCCATAATAATTTTAAATAGTTGAACTTTTAATAACGTTTTCTGTAATCCAATTTAAGTAAGGTTGAGAGCCTTTTGTAATTGGTATAGCAATAATTTCTGGTACATCGTAAGAATGCAATTCTCTAATTTTACTTTCGAGGCGCTCAAAAAATTGTAAATCTGTCTTAATAATTAATTGCCATTCTTCCTCTTGGCATACTTTCCCTTCCCAACGATACACCGAATTAATGGGCATAAAATTGACACACGCGCCTAATGATTCTTCGATGATAACCCGTGCGATCGAACTTGCTTCATCTTTACTACTGGCGGTAACTAAAACTATACCATAATAATTATTTTCCATAGACAATGAATTAAGAGAACTCCATAAAAAAGATGATCTCATTACTAAGGTAAAATTTCAACAAACCATTTCTTGAGATTAAGAAGACGACTAATACAAGATTCAATCTCATTCATTGCTAACATTATTAATTTAACGCCTTTACAATACATTTTATCACCATATTATTACCAGAATGTGTGAAGACTTACTGTGACTGTAAAGACTTTAAAACTCAGGAAGAAGCTCAAAGAGAATAAAATACTAGCCATAATAGTTATAAATACTTACAAAAATATTATTAATATAGGTTGGTAGTGAGGGCTTTAGCCCTTAAAGAATTGACAATCTAATGGGGTTGAACTCCAAATAAGTGACGATTACCATTTATATTGTTTAAATCCCTAACGAATCTTGCCCTCAGATGGTTCGGATGATTAACAGCAACTCCTCCCATAAAGACACACACCACCTCTTGACATTCAGAATCTTCGATCGAGGGATGTGTTACATTCACTCTTTTGATACTAACCCATGAACAATGGGAATTTCCTCCCCCCGCCGCACTTCCTCCAACTTCTGGATTCCTTTTGTATCTAGGTTCAGTTTTATAAATCAAATCCATTCCTTTCCCACGACTATCAGTGACATACTGAAAATCACCCCATGTATTATTTTGTCTGTCGAGAGGTTCTTCATCAGGATAGGGTACAACATAAATAGCGCAAGTTTGCGGAGAAAAAACCTCCCCCTGTAAATTATTATTAACACCAACACGCACTTGATTACCCCAAATTTCTCTCACAGAATTTAGCCAATTATCATAAGTCGTTTGCCATGTTTGGGGTTGGTTGGGAGATAAACCAAATAATTTCGTTTTTTGTTCCTGTGTGTTTTTATCTTTAACTTTATGATTGAGGATTAAATGACAACCCCTTGACGCTTCTCTCCCATTGGGCATGGTAAAGATATGTAAAGGACGGCGCCAACCTCTGCCCACTCCTCCAACGCTAGTGGCAAATTTGATTATAGGGAGGATGATTTTGTTTAAAATATTGGTGGGAGCGGTAATTTTTAATTGTCCTTTCCAAGTGTAAAATCTAGGTTGATCTTCCGATCGATCTCCCCATATTCTACCTTTTACCATTTCTAAACGTACAGCACCTTTTTGGGCGTTATTATCATTACCATCGATGCTACCCATTAACTCCCCTAGGGTTTTTTGCGCATTTTCTTGAGACATCACCCCTAATAAAAATCTTAGCAACCACGATCGTAACCAACCGCGCCAATGACTAGGGCGTAACTGTATATCTTGCACCGTAACACCGCCACATCCCTGACTATAAAGGCTAAAAGTAAAAGTTTTAGTTGTACAACGGGGATCAGATTCGATCGTCGGAGAATTACCTTGAGTTTTGATAGCACCGTAACCCGAAGCAGTACGACTTCCTACCCCATAGGCATTAAGAGCTTGTTCTATCCAACTCCACACTTTAGCCACATCATCGGGGGTTACTTTACCTTCAATGCCTTTAATAGCTACTTTTACCGTAATATTATTTTCTCCATCTCCTAAAGTGTAGAAAGAAAGAGGGGTACTTTGCCCTTGATGATAAACTTGAAAGTCTTGCTGTGGGTTAACAATATCGAGAGTAACTTTGGTTTCTTGTTGAGGATAAGCGTCAAAAAAGATAAATTTTCCAGCGTTTATAGTGTCATTTTCTTGTTTTCCGAGTAATCTCTCCATTTCTGGTTTAATGTCTGGGCGTTTACTTGCCCAAGCCCTCACTAACCCTCGAATACTGGAGGCGGGAATATAGCCACGATAGGGCAGATTATAAAAGTATTTATTATTTTGAGCTACGTTTCTTTTAGCTTCTGGACGTAATAAAGATATATCTTCGGGGTTTTGAGGTTGTTGAGTTGGTTTCCATGAGCCACAAGGTTCACTCGCAGGTATCATGGTTTCCAGATCAGGATGGGGATGAGAACCGACTTTCGATCGCCATTGTAGGATAAAAGTACCTTGTTTAAATAAGTCTGTATTGCCCCGTTGTTGATGCTGTTTTTGTAATAATTCAATAAGTTTTGGTGCAGTATATACCATGTTTTTTTATGATAAATAGATGTTTATAATTGATAAAATTAGCCAAATTTAAGCTACACCATAGTCAGTATATGGTCTTTTGTAAGGAGGATGAAGTCCGAGAATAATATCTTCTCTAGGTATTCCCATGGCGACTAAATCTTCGGCAGGATTCATTTCCGTTAAGTTTTGCTGTAACCAAATTTTGCCGTCTTTTAAGTCAAAATGGACTAAACATTGATAAATACGGTTAAATCCTTGCCAACCGACATTAACCCATTGATAATGATCTTTTTCTTGATCAAAAATTAATTGGACTTCGATATTTTCGTCATAAAAATCATCTTTGGCATAATGGGTTAAGAGATTTTTAATTGATTCTCGATATTGAGTTATTTTATCCATTCAATAATTACCTCACTAATAGGATCGTAAATAATTAAGGGAATTTGATATTTATTAATCGCAATTTGAGTAAATTCAAACTGAAAAAAAGTTTTATAGGTATCAAAAGGAATGGCTAGATATAAAGTTCTTTCAGGTTCAAAACTTTCTAAAGCAATACGATAACTGAGAAACTGCCCTAAAGCACTATAAAAATCATTAATAGCTGAAGGATTGAGAAAACTTTTAATTTCAATGGCTATTTTTTGTTTATCTTTTTCGGCGGCAATAATTTTTTCAGCACCTAAATCTATCTGAAAATTAACGTTACCAAATTTTAATCTTAATGGATCATGGGTAATTATCCATTTATCTTTTTCTAGGGCATTTTTTAGTACTTGATGAAAACGATCTTTTGCTGACATTAATTATTTTTATTTAATCAATTATTCTTTATTTTAATTAAGTTAATCATTATTTGTATAAGCCCTCCCCCAAAAGTTCCAGTATTGCGATAAAGTTAAAGATTTTCGCCACATTACCATATATTCTGTGGGATTTTCCCTCGCCATAGTTTGTACATGATTCATTAAATCTCTCCCTGAAATGTTACTGTTATCCATTAACATTTGTCCTAAGAGCGATCGCCATACGGGTACTGTACGCAGTCTGACTTCTCCTTGTTGATCATTACTCTGATTAATATAACCAACGGCTGAAAGTAAACCGAATACTCGTAAATGGGTAGATAAACGTAAAATAGCTGTTAAGTCTTTTTCCTCTAAAGAGAGGCGATTATTCAAATAAGTTTGAATGTGTTGATGGGCTGTTAAGCTCATTTGTTCAGGTTGTACCATAGTTGTTCTAATTGTGGTATTGACAGAAAGATTGCTTGAATTGCTTGAATTGCTTGAGGTTTTTGACTCAGAAGGAGGAGAAATCTTAGTATAATTCGGAGGCTTTGGTTGAGATGGTTTTCTGTTTCTTTTACTCATGGATTTTTTTATTTAGAAAGTGTGATGAATTATCCACTACTTGCGCATTTGTAGTAAAAATATGAAGTTTGAGATTCCTTCGCTACCGCTCGGAATGACAGAATACCGTTGTTTTGAGTAAGTCCTATTGTCATTGCGAGGTATGAAGCAATCTCTCTAATCCTTTTGAAAACAACTCACTGAGGTTTTGTTGAGTCTTAACCCAACCTACACGGAAGTTGGCTGTAGAGAGACAACAGGAGAGGTGTGATTCGGTGTCCAACTTTGTACCCAACCTCTACCAACATTGGCTTGTCCTCCTACTTGGATTAATCCCTGTATAATTTCCATTAGTTGATTATGTTCATCATTACCAATGGGGTTATTCTGTTTGATGCTATACCCCCAAGGATAATAAAAAATCGTGTCTCTGGGAATGCAAACATCTGTCCAAAATACTTCTGCACTACCTGCTTGATCTCCTGAATCTTGTATTTTGTTTCTTACTTGTGTCCATAGTGAATGTTCCATCAAAATTTGAAAATCGGCATCGGGTAACACTAAATGGTTTGTTTCCCATGCAGGTTTAACGGCTTCCCTCAATGAGTCGCACCAATTACCACTAAGTTCGATCGAACTCTTTTGATCATCAGATAAAGTAGAGATAGGAGTAACATTAATTTGAGCATCCGCCACATGATAAGTACCGCCTAAAGTACCCACTGCACAGTTAGGTAAGGCAACCGTAGGTAAACCTGCTACCAAAGCATGATCTCTGATTAAACTATGAGAGCTAACCCATGTAAATACATCTTGATTATTACGAGCCATAGTAGCCATGGGAATCCACAAAAGACGAGCATCTCCGAACCATACTTGATGTACTCCCATTTGTCCTTCTCCATCTAACTTTTTACCAAAGAGTTTATCAGCAATAGTTCGATCGAACTGTTCTAATTCATCCCGAATGTTACCCCGTAAAGTCGAACCGGGGATATAAGGGAAATTGGTATGAACCTCCCTCGCAATTTCTAAAATATTACCTAAGTCACCTTCACCGCCACAATGTACAGGAGAAAGACTGTATAAATAACCAACACGAAAATCCGACATAGTAAAAACCTCCTAATATTTAATCCAAAGTAATTGTGAATAGCCCAATTTACGCCATTTTTGGGCAGAATTTAATCCTGACGATGGGGAAGTTTCAGGATTTTCAGCATAAAGATATTCAGGCTGATTGAGATAATAAACACTACCAGCAGTAGCCCCAAATACTTGGGGTGCAGGAATGCTAGTATTTTTGTTCTTATCTTTAATGCGACAACTGATAGCTATAGGTTTAGCGGTAGCCACACTAACTAAACTACCGAGGGATTGATTGGGGTTGCCTCGATGCGCTAGTTTCCATTCCCAAGGCCATGCTTGGCAATAACTTTTGTTATCTCGGTGTTTACGTTCAAATACTCCCGTTGTCGCCAGATAAGCAATAGATTTACTGTGATTATCTCGATTTTCCTCAAAATTAAGATTACTGAGGGTTGCTAACTCTTGCCATTGATGAGCTAAAGTTGCACTTTTTTCGATAATCACTCGATGCCCTTCTCCTCCTAGTTGTAAGATATTCGGGGTAGTAATATCTATGTCTAAACCGATGGCTATACTCCAACCTTGTTTAAGTCTGACGGCATTTTCCACAAAATAACCATCAGCATCTTTTACCTGTCCTGTATTAGCATTTAAGGAATTGTGCGATCGAGTTTCAGGTAAATAGGGAGTAAATTCAACGGGATTTTCTGAGGTTAATTCGATAGTATTATTAATACCATTAATCAACAAATTTTTTAATTGATTATAGCTTAAATATTGGCTACTTTTTTCCTTTGATTTAATAGTAGAATCTCGCTGATTTAGTTTTTTAATTAATAAGGGGGCAGGTTGTAAACGATCCCATAATATTTTTTTAAGGGGATAATTGTCGTTTTCTTCTACTAACCAAGGTAAGGGATGTAAAGTATTTTTGCCAACAAAATTGAGTGGTTTAGGGAAATATAATTCTTCATTATAACAGAGAAAAGAACCTAATAAATTAAACTCTTTTTTTTCTCTTAATAATCCTCTAATTGCCCCTGCTAAAGTATGCCCATTAGGGGGAAATACACTACCTGCCCAAGCCCTTTCTCCGGGAGAAAATGGTTTTCCATCTCGAAGTAATAAAACATCTATGGGCGTTAATTTATAAAAGAAAATCGTCATATTTTTAAACTAAATTGTTTTGTTAACAGATTCATAATTTTATGGGCGAAATATATCTGAATATACAACTTGACAAAGAATCAGTTTTTCCAATAACTCGCTTCGCAATAAATGAAACCGTTGGCGAAATATATTTGAATATACAACTTGACAAAGAATCGGTTTTGTGCAATAACCCGCTTCGCAATAAATCGCGCAGCGTTGCGAGGCACGAAGCAATCTCGAAGCTAACAGCTAAAATCTGCTAAAGCGATTTCATAAACATTGTTTTTAATTAAAATATTTCACCAATACGTTGTTTTATATTAAAATTAGTCGCTTTAGCTGACTTTTGCTATAAGCCATGAAATTTATTTCTTGGCGAGTTATGGATTAACGACTAAAATTATTCTTAATTGTTAATTGTTCATTGTTAATTGTTAATTCTTGATGTTTCGACTACGAATGATAAAAGCACCTAGTCTTAACCAATTACTGATTTCTAGGTTGAATTTTTCTTCATTATTGGTTTTCCACATTGCCTTAATAAAATTCCCTAATTGTTGTTTAAATAAAGTTAATTTATCTTTTTCTAAATTGGTACGTCTTTCACTAAAGGCTTTCACCCAAGGCTCGATCGAACTTTCTGCTGGTATGGGATACTGTAGGATATATTCACTAGCTACCTCGAAAATACTGCTAGGCAACTGTAAATCAGAATTAATTAAATTTTGCCATAACGGAAATACCTCAAATTTGGCAGTAGTCTTTAAAATATTGCCATTTCCATAGATAACCCTCACTTGTAGAGCATCTTTTTTGATGATTTCTCCATTTCTGTCAAATTCATGCTCTTTTGCTTCTTCCTCCGCTTCCCATAAATTCTCTAAAGCAATGGCTAACGGTACAGAATGATGGACGATCGTAATACCAAAACTGATACTAGCTTGACTCCCCATAGTAAATAATGGGCGGGATGAGATAGATTCGGGAATAGGTTTATTACTTCCCCATTGCCAATAATCCCCTTGACTGATAAATTCATGGTGAGGATCATCTGCACCGATAAAACATTGTCGTAAATCCCATAACCAATTATCCCACTCCCAAAGATTGGTATAGGCTAAAACATCATCTCCACCGCCATAAATTAACCTTCCTGCATACCTTTCTTGAGTGAGATAGGGTACAAGTTGATTAGAAAAATCTAGTAAAGCACGGCTTAACGCACTATGGGTAGAGGGTCCCATTCTTTTTGTCACTTCCAAGAAATTATTGAGAGGTTTTTGATATTTTTCGGGCATCTTCGCAATTTTTGCCTTTAATGCTTCGGGAATATAATCACTATAGGGTTTCAGTTTGCTACCCTTTAACCATTCCCCCATACCGTCACCGTCTCCTGCCGTCAAAACATACCAATCCGTAGGATTTTGCCCGACGGGATAAAATTTACTAATTTCCTGTTTTAATCGGATTAACTCCTCCTTTTTTTTCTCCTCCTTATCAACTTCATTAGAGTTTGCTTCAAAGTCATCAATTAACCATCCTCCATTGAGTAACCTAGGATTTAACCAGTTGGGATAATTTTTAGCTATCCATGGAATCCCCCAAGGCAGTTTTGCAGGGGCTTGTTTTCCTTCATTTACCCAAGGAAATTTACTGACGATCGACTGACAGGCTCGATGATAATATTTGATAGCGTCAATATTGCCTTTTTTTTCTGAGTAGCGTAGATAACCTGCGACTCCTGAGCTTAAATCAGGATAAAGTAATGATACTTTTGTATTGTCTAAATTTTCGTCAGGGTACAATTCCGATAACAAGACTTGATGTAAACCCCTTTTTAAAACTTCGGTAGCGTTTAATTCTTCGATACCGTCAAATAATCCTAAGTTTTTCTGCCAAAATTGACGAGTTTGGGCTTCTGTTACCCATTCCGTGCCGTCTGGTTGATTCTCATAGACGACTGCACCTAATCCTGATATAGTCGATCGAGAACCGAAAGCTGTAGGAATTTGCCAATTACGAGCATTTTTCACCGCATTTAAGCTAAATCGTAACTGATCAAAAGTACTAGCCCACCAAGAACCCACATTTAAGTTAGGTTGTTTATAACGAAATTTTGTCTCTGGTGTGTCAGATTCCGATGAGGTAAGCTGAAATACAGCACTGAGAAATTCTTGTTCGGAGTCTAAAAATAGGGCTGGATTAGGGTTAGCATAGTCATTTTGTTGATTAATCCATTGCTGATACTCTCTTTCTTCAGGAGATTTTTCCGCTTCTTTAGTTTTTGGGCGGGGTGACATACTCAATTTATTATTGTCTGGATTGCCTAGAGGTAAAGATACCCAATATTGTTGCCATTGTGCCTTTAACCAGTTATCCCATGTATGGCGATTCACATTTTGCCATGATTTACCCTGTTGGCGATTTTGAATAAAGGTTAAAACTTTTTCTCCTAAATTATTCCACTCCTGTTTAAGAGTATTGTTAGCATAATCCATCGCCGATCGAACGGGATTATCCTTAATAGCTTCTTCATCCTGTCCATTATTAGGCAAAATCATCACCAAAACGTTAGGAAATCCTGCCGTTAACATCGCCTCTTGAGATGGTTGTTTTATCCACTGCTCAAAGTCGGGATATTTTTGTAATAACCAATGATCAATTAAAGGTTGTTGATATAAACAGGGATATAGTAAAGTATCAGCACCATATTTTTCGGCAATTTTCCAAGCTACTTTTGCCGAGAGATAATGTAGTAACCATGAACCAGCCCAAAAATCCCGCATTTTGCGACTAGCTTTGATTAATTCTTGTACGGGGGTAAAGCTAAAAGTGCTTAAATAAGGGCGTGAACGTTGAAAACTAGCTCCTTTTTGGGGATATTGACTTTCATCGGGGTAATATCCTGCTAATCCTCCTGCTAAAGCTGAGGTAATGCTTAAATGACTCCATATAGAGGCATCGGGTAAACGGGTTTCTGCTGGTAACAGGTGAGTATTAGGATTTTCTTTCCCGATAATGTCAGGATAACAACGCCATAACCACCAGTGTACTTTTTGGGGATCTTCCCAGTCTTTAATCAAGTTTAGCGGTTCTGTTTCAATATTTTCTAAAAATTCTTTTCTTTTCTCCTTATTCAAATCTTCATGCCAATTATCACAGATTATTTGTTGAGCTTTTCCTGATAATAAATGATTAATTTGTATTCCTTCTTTTGTATAGCTTATGGCACTATAATTAGGTGGTAATCTTCCTATGGTAGTTCGATCGCTAGCGGATGAAATTAAGTCACATAAATTGAGATGTTTTAACCATTCCCCATTATAAATGTCTTGAGCCGATGAGTCTTTCGGTGATTGCCAACCTTCCATACATTTGAGTAATTCCCATTTTCCTTCCCTTGCTAAATCTCGACTATGGGATAATGGTTTTAAAATGGGATCGTGGAGCAATGCCCATATTTTCGATCTCCAATAGGGTTTTGTCACGGATTTTTAACTCCTTTTTGAGTTGCTTTTTTTAGTTTATCCTAGATATATAATCTAAGTTTGCTATTTGCCAATATTGACTATACTTTGTAGCAATTTAGCTTTAATCTAATCATAATAGGTGTTTTCAGTTTTTATTAAAATCTTAATAAATATTTTATTATTGTGATATTTCGTAACTTAAAATTCGATTTTGCATCAGTACTTATATAAGATAGAGTTCGATCGAACTTGATGGAAATTAAATTTTTGATCCCTCTGTTTGCCTTAATTACGGCAGAACTGTTTTATTTTAAATGATTGATTTATGTGTGTATCTGTAAAGAAATGTAACAAAAATCGACCGATAATGAAAATGCCCTCAAATCCAGTAAATTCGTGTTATCCCTCGATATATTGCTGTGTAAGGGTTTCAGGTATTTTGACTTGACAAAAAAGACGATTACAAGTTATAATTTTGGTATCGTTCGCAAACTGCCTCTGGAATTAAGACACCATAAGCACTCTACGAACAGCCCTTCCCCTTTCTTGGGGAAACTATTTGAATGGAAACGTCAACGTCGGTTTTTCTTAAGGGTTTAGCCTTGTCACCTTCCCCTTTCTTGGGGAAACTATTTGAATGGAAACTTATTATAAAAATTTAAGTAGTGTTGAATTAACTAAACTTCCCCTTTCTTGGGGAAACTATTTGAATGGAAACTAGAAAGAAGTAGATGTGAAAGATATCCAAGCTTGATTGCTTCCCCTTTCTTGGGGAAACTATTTGAATGGAAACCCATATTATGTAAAGTGTTATAACCTGTCTCATCAGTGCGCTTCCCCTTTCTTGGGGAAACTATTTGAATGGAAACTCAATAACAAAAAGCTGAGAATAACGGCCTTTCACACTACTTCCCCTTTCTTGGGGAAACTATTTGAATGGAAACTCAAAAGAAGAATGGATGAAGTTGATGTTAACAACTCCCTTCCCCTTTCTTGGGGAAACTATTTGAATGGAAACATTGATAAAGCTATTTATTGTTATTGTTTTCATTATTTTTCTTCCCCTTTCTTGGGGAAACTATTTGAATGGAAACATTATCGATGGTTTCATCAAAAGCGATTTCTATATCATTAAATACTTCCCCTTTCTTGGGGAAACTATTTGAATGGAAACATCTCCAAGACTTCCGTAATAACGTTGCTCGATCGAAACTTCCCCTTTCTTGGGGAAACTATTTGAATGGAAACTACCCTCAAATTCACAAGCATCCGAAACTTCTTCCGAAGCTTCCCCTTTCTTGGGGAAACTATTTGAATGGAAACCAAAAAACAGTAGTGATTTTCTTGAAGTGAGTAAATTGGTATGCTTCCCCTTTCTTGGGGAAACTATTTGAATGGAAACTCAGGGATGATTGCAACAAAACGTCGCATGGTTTTAGGCTTCCCCTTTCTTGGGGAAACTATTTGAATGGAAACTCAAAAGCATCCAATGCTACTTTGTAGCTAGAAAACTCCTTCCCCTTTCTTGGGGAAACTATTTGAATGGAAACAGCTCCTGAGCATCACCATCTTATTAAAGATGCCTTAAACGCTTCCCCTTTCTTGGGGAAACTATTTGAATGGAAACTGGGAATAAAGTTAACTGTGGTGAGACTGGGTCTTCAAGCTTCCCCTTTCTTGGGGAAACTATTTGAATGGAAACCAGAACGATCGATTCGAACAGGGGAGATACCCATTGTTACTTCCCCTTTCTTGGGGAAACTATTTGAATGGAAATTAAAGGAGATAGAGAAAACATATGATAGTAAATTATCAAAACTTATTACTTATTACTCTTTACTCATTACTTTCTCTTAAACAAAAATTTGAAAATGAAACAGCCCTGCCCTTTCTTGGGAAACTATTTGAATGGAAACCTTTATCTCTTATCATCAAATAGGTTCTATTTCTTGCTAAGTTAAAATAAGCAATTAATTTATGACAAAAACTATTTTAGTAGCGACGATCGGCACTCGTGATTTAGCGTTATATTGTGAGGATTATAATAAACAATGGCTAAATGTAGGTAATGCTTTTCAATCGAATCTTGAGGAAAAAGAAAGTCAAGCGGTAAGGGTTCAATATCAATTAGGAAAACAGGGAAGTTTTCGAGAAGTTACGCAATATTTATTAGAAAATTGGGAAGTTTATCAGGATAAAATTAAGCCTATTATTATCGGTAAATTAGTAGAGGATTATCAAGCAAAAATTGACACAGTTTATTTAATTGTGACTAATCAAGAAGGAGTTGCTTCTCCTAGATATTGTGAAAAAGATAGTCTTTATTCGGGAGAAGTTATCAAAAAGTATTTAGAAAAAAACTATAATTTTAAAGTCAAAATATTTAAACAAGGGCAAAAGAATGAAAACCCCTCAGATTTTGAAGAAATGTTTAAATGGTGGCAAAATTTTTGGAATGTTATCGATCCTAATAATAAGAAAGATTTAGATTTATTGTTATGTTTAAAAGGTGGGGTTAATCAGTCATCGGAAGCAGGAAGAATTACCTCAATTATCCGTTTTGAAGAAAAGGTAACTTTTTATGATTTTAAGGAGGATGAAAAACTTAATTTAGTAGGTGAACCATCTATTTATACTGCTCCTTTTAAGGGGGTTAATTATCTTTGGAGTCGTAAACAAGGGGAGGCTTTAAGTTTATTAGAAAGACACGATTATAATGGGGTATATTCTATTTTAGAGCCTTATTATCAAGATAGTAATAATCAGGATATTCGTAAGTTAAAACTTTATTTAAGCAAGGCGATTAAGTGGAATATTACGGATTTTGATACTTTTATTAGTGGTTTACAACAGATACCAAATAATAACTGGTGGTGGAAAGGTTATGAATCTGCTTATCTGGGTTTTGTGCGTTTTAAACAGGGTAATAATATTGAGGCTTTTTTCCATGCTTTCCGCTCGATCGAAGGTTTAATGAGTGAATTAATTACGGTAAAATATAATGATTATGTTATTTTTCCTAAAGGTGAAACACCCTATTTAAGCTCAAGAATTTGTGATAAAAATAGCCCTTTTCCAGAATTGAAAAATCACCGTGGTTTATTTAATCAAGATGGTAGAGTTTATCTATATGGTGGGGGGTTATATTCTTTGGTAAAAATTGTTTTACCTCATATCGAAAATGAGAAAAATTGGCAACGTTTTGAGCATATTAAAGAATGGCGTAATCGAATTTTTCATCGTTTAAAACATTTAGAAAAAGGTGATTTATTGAGTGTTTGTTGGGAAGTGCAAGATGTACAACAATGGAAAAATAAAGTTTTATACTATTTAAACTCTCTTTCTGGACAAAATTATCCTAGTTTAGAAAAAGGGAGTTTTATGGCGGAGTATCATCGTCAAATTAAGGATTTAATTCAAAAATATCAACCTTAATTTTGTGGGTATGTTCCCCCTTTCTTTACTCCTTACTCCTTACTTTTTACTCCTTATCATACCTTTGGGAAAGTTCGATCGAACCTTTTTTATGTTTTTCTCGTAAACTGTCAGGATAAATAACCTCTACACAACTACCATAACCTTGTAACCAAAAGAGAAATTCATTAAGAGAACGAGGAGGAAGATTGATAAAATAATCAAGATGTAAAATTTTGTTATCAGTAGAGTTTTTGGTTAATTTAATCCTTTGTTGAAGATGCCTTAATTCTCCTTCTTGAATGAAGTTACTGACGGGGGGATAAAATCTAACTTTGATTTTTTCTAAGGTTAATTTTCCTTGTAATTCTAATTCTTGTTCTTCTTTATTTCCCAAGTTTAAACCCCATCCATTTTTTAGTAAAAATTCAGTTTTTTTAAGGCTTTCTTTTTGAGCTTCAATGTGTCTTCCAGCTAATGAAACTACTTTGAAATAATTACTGAAACGGTTAATTCTACCGATTATTAGTTGATTATTAACACAGTTTTCATAAACTAAATACCATGCAATATTATAATAAATTAATTGTAAAGGAATGATAATTTCTACTCCGATATTCCCTTGATTAAATAAATCTTCTTTACGAGAAACTTCGATGGCTTGACCTTTAAGAATAGCCATTTCTAACTTGGGAATATGATGGTATAAATTACGTTGATTTCTTCCTTTTAAAATCATTTCTTCTGGATCGGTATAATTAATAGCTCGATTTAAGTTTTTTCTAATGGGATAAAAAAAATCATCTTTTTTACTAATATCTAAACCCTTAATTCTTTTCTTTAATTTAGAATGAATTTGTCTGGCAACGGTATCCCCTTGATAAATTGCCATAGATTCTAAAGCATCAAAGGCGATTTTTAATTCTTGTTTATTCATTACTCCAGTGCCTAAATAATACCCCCAACGATACATTCTTTTTTCTAAAATTCCCGTTTCTCTTAGGGTTTCTAAATCTTTTCTGAGGGTTGCGATAGCTGGTTTTTCCAGATTAATCTCAAGATTTTGGGCGGTAATTTCCATTTGGTTTTGTAACAAAGCTAAAGCATTATGATGATTTTCTGTGGATTCTTCATCTTCACGACAACCGATACCCGGATAGTTAACCAAGGTAGCAATTAATAACATTAGTCTCTGAAAAGAGAGTAAGTCACTGTAGCGGTGCAACTTCGGTTTTTTTGCCATGATTTTAAAAATAATATTATATTAATATCTTAATCCTTTTTTAGCCTATATTTTGCAATAGTTCCACAGAAAAAAGTTTTTTTAATAATATTTTCTTTTTACAGTTATTTGCAGTTCGATCGATCAAAATAGTAAATGTAGATATTTGACATTAGGTATTTTCGACAAATATTTTTCTCCTAGGGGTTGAATAATATTCAACCCACCCCATACCTAAAACTTAATCATCATTCATCATTGAACTTTTTTAAGCAACTCCTATTTATTATTTCCCTTCATTAATTCTTAATATCAATCAGGAAAATTAAATGACTCAACCTTATAATCTCGATGAAGTCCGTCAGGCGATCGAATGGATCATTACTACACGCCCCGATTTAGTCACCAAAGCTCAATTAATTATAGAAGGAAAATATAACCCCCATCAGGATACCGAAGAAGATCAAAAAATCCTTCATCATCTCAAAAACTTACTTATCGTTGATTATAATGATTTACATGGTAGAGTATATGTAACTGAAGCTGTGGAAACTCACTCAAAAATCACCGCAGGTTCAATTACTTTTGCTAACTGGATTAACTGTGTCTCCAATTTTCCTCTATTTTTGTTCATGGTGCAAAATATTCACCCTGTTATCGGTTTTACTTCCGCTCTTGCTAGTACTGGTATTCTGTTAGGTACGGGAAATGTTTTAGGGGCTAGTGTGGCACGATATAAAAAAGGTAATCGTATTTGGTCATTATTGGGGGGTTTTGTCGGTTTAATGGGCTTAAATATTCTTCAAACCGCTACTACTGGTATTGGAGTTGAATTGTTTAATAATCGTTCTCAGTTCGATCGAATTTACGCAACCCAAATCGCCGATAATTATTTAGACAGTAAAGACGCAGAAATTAGTCGTTTATCGGAATTTGACGATCCCATTTATCAAAATCTTAAACAACAATGCGAAACAGGACAAGCCAAACTAGAAAGTTTATCCGTTAATCATCCTCAGCGCGATAGTCTTCATGTCCAACTATTCGGGACTTTTGCCCAAAGAAATGACCAATGGGAAACAAAACCCTTTCAACAATTACCTCTCTGTCGTCAAGTCACCCGTTTAGAAGACAAACAAAATCAACTCATCGAAACCGCCTCCGCCCATTATCATAACCTATTGCTCGATCGAACCCAAACAGGATCAGACATCAAATTTTTACAAACCGTTGCTCCCAATCTTTTTCAAGAACATTTTACCAAAGAAGGACAAATTAAATCAGGTACTGTCTTAGTTGGTTTAGCTACTACTCAAGTATATAGCAAACTATTCAACGGTGAATGGTCACAATTAGGATTGTCATTATTTATGTTTCTTCTTTCGGGAATTACCAGTCTTGCTTCCTGTGCCATGGCGTTATCCCATGCCCTCAGTAAAGAAGTTCAGTTATCTTACAATCAAGAATTACAAAGTAAAATCGATGAGCATTTTCAAGGGTTATATTTTGCCCTAATGTCTGCTCAAAAACAAGGAGAATCTTTGATTCCCGAATTAGACTCCATCAGACAAAATTTAGAAAATACTTTACACATTAACGATGCTGAAAATAACTCCTTTACAACAAGCTATTCTCCTGAATCTTTACCGTCAGCAGACGAAGAAGAATGGACGAATTGACTTACCTACTATTGAAACTTTAGTTCATAATTTTATCGATTCTTCTCCTATTAATAAATTTCCTGATCATAGTGAAATATATCCTCTTAATTCATCTAATATTTCTGAAAATAAAATTGAAGATTTAAGTCCTAATAATTATGAAGAAACCACTCCTATTAATTCTCCTATTATTAACTCTAATCAACATTTAGAACTTAATAATCAACCCAGTGCCATTATTAGTGAAAATACTACTAATAATCTGATTAATAATTCGATCGAACCTCCCATAAATGATGTAAAAAATACTGAACAAGATGTGTCATTGCACGATCAGAAATTACATGATCGAGAAACTGTAGAGATGAAAGCAGAAATTAATGAGGTTAAATCCTCAGAAAATAATTTATCTCCCAGTCATCAAATTGAATATAACCTAGAAAAAATAATTTTAGAACTTTATTTACAGGAGATAGCACAAACCTTAGTAAAACCCTCAAAAAAATCATTAAAATCGATATTTTTCCCCAATATTAATGAGTTTTTAAAAGAGATTAATTATTAACTTTAGGGAATGTATCATAAACCGCCAAGAAATAAATTTCATGGCTAACAGCACAAGTCGGCTAAAGCGACTAATTTCAAGAGTTTTAACTATAATTTTTATATTTCATTGTTTTAAAAGATATTTATGAAATCGCTTTAGCAGATTTTAGCTATTAGCTTCGTCAATTTATTGCGAAGCGGGTTAATAGACAATTCCATTAAATTCCATTAATTAAAGATTGTTTTAAAACTATCATTAACAGATGCACAAAAAAACAAAAAAATTATGAATAAATTATTAAAAGGACATCTCGTTAAAAATGTTGCTTCCGCATTTATTAATGGTTTAATTACTTTAATTTTACTATTAATTGCACCTCTAGGACTAGCATCAGTAATATTTATAACTTTTATGGTGACAGTTTCTACTTTTATGGTAACAATGACCTTTGATTTTATTACTATCTGGCTACTTAATTCTTCTCGTCAACAATCTTATTTCGATCGACCCTTAAATGATCCCTATAATAATCCCATAACCCGACAAAATAACCCCAATTTATCCCGAAGAAATGACGACATTAATCTTTAAGTTTCAGTCATTGGGAGGTAACGAAGCAATCTTAGAAAAATCTTTCAATTACAGTCATTGGGAGGTAACGAAGCAATCTCAGACAAATCGTTCAATTACAGTCATTGCGAGGTAACGAAGCAATCTTAGAAAAATTCTTCAATTTTCAGAGAATTTTTTGGGCAATCATAACAATACTTTATCCTTAAATAAATGAAAACATTATATATATCTCAACAAGGGTGTTATGTCTGTTTAGAAAAAGATTTATTATTAATTAAAAAAAATAAACAAATACTTAATCAAATACAAATACCCCTCCTTGAACAAGTATTAATTTTTGGTAAATCTCAAATAACAACACAGGCAATAAGAGCTTGTTTATTTAAAAATATTCCCATTGTCTATTTATCCCGTATGGGTTACTGTTATGGACGCACGATCGCCCTAGAAAGAGGTTATCGACAACTATCACGTTATCAACAACAAGTAGAATTGTATCATAAATTATTAGTAGCTAGAGCGATTATTAAAGGTAAATTAAATAACTCAAAAATTATCTTACAAAGACAATTAAGAAGAAAACCGAATTTAGATTTACAAGACGCTATTAATACCTTAAATTATCTTCAAGAAAAAGTAGATAAAGCAGAATATATTGAAAAAATAATGGGCTATGAAGGAGCAGGGGCAGTAACTTATTTTTCAGCTTTTGGACAATGTTTAACTAACCCTGATTTTATCTTTTATTCTCGCTCCCGTCGCCCTCCTGCTAATCCTATCAATGCCCTTTTAAGTTTTGGTTATCAAGTATTATGGAATCATTTATTAGCCTTAATTGAATTACAAGGTTTAGACCCTTATTATGCCTGTTTACATCAAAATAATGAGCGTCACGCTACTTTAGCTTCTGATTTAATCGAAGAATTTAGAGCAGGAATTGTGGACTCTTTAGTACTTTATTTAGTTAATAAAAACATCATAAATGCCCAAGAGAATTTTATTTTTCGTGATGGTGGTTGCTTTTTAAACGATTCAGGAAGGAAAAAATATTTACAGGCTTTTGTAACTAGAATGGAGGAAATTATCACTAATGAAAAAGGAGAAAAAGAACCCCGTTGGGATTTATTAATGCAACAAATAATAAAAATAAAACAATTTTTCTATAGTCCGATTACTGGTTATCAACCCTACTTATTAAGATAAAAATTATGCTTTTTTATGTTATTTGTTATGATATTCCCGATGATAAAAGACGAAAAAAAATATCAGATTTATTAGAAGGTTATGGTTCAAGGGTTCAGTATAGTGTTTTTGAATGCGTTTTACCTGACAAAAAATATAAGGAATTACAAACAAGAATAAAGAAAATATATAAGTCGGAAGAAGATAATTTAAGGTTTTATCCTGTCTCTAGTCATACTTTAATTAAGGTGGAAGTATGGGGCATTGGTGCTGAAATTACTCAACCTGCTACTTCTGTGATTGTATAGAAATGTAACAAAAATCGATGGATAATGAAAATGCCCTCAAATCCAGTAAATTCGTGTTATCCCTCGATATATTGCTGTATAAGGGTTTCAGGGATTTTGACTTGACAAAAAAGGCGATTACAAGTTATAATTTTGGTATCGTTCGCAAACTGCTTCTGGAATTGAGACATCATAAGCACTCTACGAACAGCCCTTCCCCTTTCTTGGGGAAACTATTTGAATGGAAACGTTTTTCTCTAACCACTCAAAATCCCATAGTTTCTGTTCTTCCCCTTTCTTGGGGAAACTATTTGAATGGAAACTGATCAAGTAAAGATATGTCTGGTAAGTTTGGAGTTAACTTCCCCTTTCTTGGGGAAACTATTTGAATGGAAACACCCGTGCCTTTAACATGACTTTAAGTGTATTAACTAACTTCCCCTTTCTTGGGGAAACTATTTGAATGGAAACTTATCAGCTAACTCTTGCAGACTGGCTTCTTCCGCCTTCCCCTTTCTTGGGGAAACTATTTGAATGGAAACTCAAATTCTTTGTAACCGCTATACTCCACTTCACGCTCCTTCCCCTTTCTTGGGGAAACTATTTGAATGGAAACTTAGTGCGTTTAAGGCTTTTGCTTTTTGGGTAGCTGTCTTCCCCTTTCTTGGGGAAACTATTTGAATGGAAACGATGTCATTGATGACTTTACGATTAGGTTTAAAGTCTCTTCCCCTTTCTTGGGGAAACTATTTGAATGGAAACCCCAGTTCCCGATCGCTATCTCTTTCTTGGAGTTGGACTTCCCCTTTCTTGGGGAAACTATTTGAATGGAAACATTCATACAATTCTGCTACCTCGAATTTGTGGACATTCCCTTCCCCTTTCTTGGGGAAACTATTTGAATGGAAACGCTCTTCTTAGTTTAGTAGACTTTAACATTACATAACTTCCCCTTTCTTGGGGAAACTATTTGAATGGAAACTCTAAAGTGTCCACAAGTTTACAAATAGAAGTGTTCTTCCCCTTTCTTGGGGAAACTATTTGAATGGAAACTCAAAAAAAACGGCTCTTAAAAATTCTCACGGCATTTTTGACTTCCCCTTTCTTGGGGAAACTATTTGAATGGAAACGTGCGTTAATGATGGCCTTACGGCCTTGAGCTCCTTCTTCCCCTTTCTTGGGGAAACTATTTGAATGGAAACTTTTTCACTTCTTCAATGATAAAATCGTCTTCTCCATACTCTTCCCCTTTCTTGGGGAAACTATTTGAATGGAAACTTAGTGATAGTTTAATTTTCAATACTGCTAGTTTTGAGTTTTGCTTCCCCTTTCTTGGGGAAACTATTTGAATGGAAACTGGCTTACCAATAGTATAAGTACCCTGAGCTAACAATAAATCTTCCCCTTTCTTGGGGAAACTATTTGAATGGAAACTGAAAACTGGGCAGAAACAGAAAAGGGATTTTTGATATTCTTCCCCTTTCTTGGGGAAACTATTTGAATGGAAACTCGATTAAAACAACAATTTGAATTTACAAAAGCGAAATCTTCCCCTTTCTTGGGGAAACTATTTGAATGGAAACGGTTATGATTCTTGAACTGTAGCAGACGGCTTTCAGTCCTTCCCCTTTCTTGGGGAAACTATTTGAATGGAAACTCTATAAGCAATAAACCATCGTGGTTGGATCGATTTTTGCTTCCAGATTTCAGGTAATAATAATAAATCTTGAAATAATCAATTTATGATAGTAAATTATCAAAACTCATTACTTATTACTCTTTACTCATTACTTTCTCTTAAACAAAAATTTGAAAATGAAACAGCCCTGCTTAAAACAGGAGGTAGAGTGGTGTTATTATTAATCATATTAAGTCAAGCTCGATCGATTTAAGCTAAGAGACATTTAACTTTTGCCTCTTGCCTATCTTCATCAGTAAACTTAAATACGTCCTAGCGTCAATATTTCTTATGTCTCAGTGGTCATACTTATTAAAAAATTCTGGCATTTGGGAAGGTTCTTTTACTCAATTTTCTCCTGATGGAGTGTTGGTTAAAAATACCCCGACACAAGTCACTTTAGAAGGCTTAAATAACGATAAAACTATCCGTTTAACGGTCGATCGACTAGATAGTGGTACACCGCCTCATATTAACGAATTTACCGCTCTTAATCGCAATATATTCCTTTTTGAAGAAGGTCATTTTGCAAAAGGTTCTCAACAGTTTAGCCCTTTTTCTATTTTCGGTGCTGAATATGGTTTTTTAGGGTTCGATCGACGTTTAAGAATGGTACAATTATTCGACAAGGAAAGTAACTTAGAACAGGTGACATTAATTAGAGAATTTCGATCGAATGGTAACGGTGTCGATCGTGAACATCTTACCATAGAACAATTAGAAGGACAATGGCAAGGGGAGGCTTTTACTTTGTATCCTGATTGGCGAAATAGTGAACCTTATGCAACTAATTTAACCATAAAAAAAGAAGGAAATAAAATTATTCAACAGATAAAAACACCTGAATTAAAAATTAATTCCGAAGGAATTATAGACGGAAATAAAATCACTTTTTCCCAAAATAATCAGGATATAAGAGTTTTATTATTACCCGATGGTGCATCTTCTACGACACCGTTAAAAATTGAACATCGTCAAAGATTTTTTGTGGAATGCGGTTGGTTAATTGAGCCTAATATAAGATTGCGTTTAATCCGTCAATATGATGATACTGGAGCGTGGATTAATGTTACTTTAATTAAAGAAAAAAAATCATCTTTGCGATAAAATATAGTTGAATAATCTAGATCAATGTAGTTGCAAGGTAATGACTATTATTAAATCTCCTCAATATGAACAGTGGTTATGGCATAATCAAGAGGCTTTAGAATCCCTTTTGAGAGGAATTGAACAGGCTAAACAGGGAAAGGTTAAATATTTAGGTAATTTTTCTCAATATGCTGATGTCGAAATTGAGGATGATGATTAATAATAGATTATGTTTAATTTGAATTTCTCTGATGAAGCAGAAGAAACCCTTAATTTTTTGCAACAAAATCAGTTGTTTTTTAAGTAATAAGTTAACAACATAAAAGGGTAAAATTATGACAAGTTTAATATTTAAAAAAGTTATTAAAGAGATAGATCGATTAGATTTTGACGAGCAGTTAGATTTAATATTATACCTAAAAAATAAAACAGAAAATTTTAATAAAAATACTAATTTGAGTAATGATTTTATTAGTCAAAATGATGATATATTAGGCGGTGAACTATGTATCAAAGGTACTAGAATATCTGTAGAATCAGTTTTAGAAAATTTGGCTTCTGGACAAACAAAAGAACAATTAATTGCTTCTTATCCTAGTCTTTCTTTAGATGCTATTGAAGGTGTGATAATCTTTGCTCAATCTTTGGATAATAATCATTATTTAAAAAAATTATTTCAGGAATATTGTGAAATTTCTAGCTGATGAAAATATCAAAAAAGAAGCCATTGATAAATTAAGAGAATATGGTTATGAAGTTGAGGCTATTTTTGAAAATTATAGAGGTGTAACGAATGGAGAAGTTTTAAAATTAGCTAATGAATTGAAGGCGATTTTAATTACTGAAGATAAACGTTTTATTAGTGATTTAATTTTAGGAAAAAAAACTGCTCAATATGGAGTTATTTTTGTGCGATTATCACCTAAACAAGTTACATTATCAGAATATGCTCAAAAAATTATTGATGTTATTATTGAATATAAATCACAGTTAAAAACATCCCTAATCATAGTAAAAAATAATGGGATTCGTTGTCAAAGTTTAGGTTAAATATAAAGGGAAAATAACTAAAAATAAGTACAGTTTACCTAGTGATTTTGACACAACAGACATTGACTATATTTACTAAAAGTACAGATGCAATACCTTTATTTTGAAATCATCATTTTTGCAAAAGTTTATTAACACAAAATAATTGTCACAGACTTATTTATTTCTTGACGGTTTAACTTTTTGGTTTAACAATAAATTGAAAAACAATATAAAAAATAGCGGCTAAAATAGTCAAACTAAAGGCTAATTGTACGATCGATAAAACGGTTCTTAAAAGAGAGAAAGCAATCATTAAACCGAATACTCCGACAATAACTTTCCCCGCAGATGGTAGAGTAAAAAACCAATTTTTAACACTATTAATTATACTGCCAAAAGTTTTAGTTTTAATAGGAGTTGAATTTAATATTTCTGCTTCTAACTCCTCGATTTTTTTTCGATTATTGTTATAGTCTGAATTGGACATAGTGAATAGTGAATAGTGAATAGTGGATAGTGAATAGTGAATAGTGAATAGTGAATAGTGAATAATGAATAGTTTTTAATCAAACATTTAGAGTTCAATTGATTGAACGGGAAACTATTAGCCGTATAATTTATTAAACGGCGTGTTAGTGATTAACACCTTTAATTCTTCATTCTTCATTCTTCATTCTTCATTCCTAATTCTTAATTCTTCATTCTTCATTCTTCATTCTTCATTGCTAATTCTTAATTTTTATTGTAGTAAATTGATGCGATTTTGTAAAATTTCGCCTTGAATTTTAGCTTCATTTAACGCATTTTTGGCGGTGTCGATAATCTCTTGCGGTGCTTTATTAACAAAATTAGCATTGTTTAAGCGCCCTTCTAAGGATTTGATTTCTCCTTCGATTTTACCTAATTTTTTCTCTAATTTTGCTGTTAATTTTTCAATGTCAATGACACCATCTAAAGGTATCAATACTGAAATTGTACCGACAACCGATGCGATCGCCTTAGACACTTCTTCGGTTAAGCTATCAGTAATGGTGAGATTCTCGACTTTTGCCAACTCTTTGATATAGGTTTGAGTTTGATTTAAAATCGCTCTTTCTGTCTCGCTTTTTGACTCTAAAATGACGTTAACCTTAATACCCGGTTTGATTTCAGCTTCTGCACGGAGGTTGCGAATCGATCGAATTGTCTCAAATAATACACTAAAACTGGTTTCCAAATCCTTATCAATTAGAGTAGTGATAGGAGGGGTGATAACTTTCGGGGAGGCAAATTCTAAAGCCATAACAGTATCGGAAGTCGAATGTCCAAAAATTTCTCGTTTTAAGATGTTTAATCTTTCCCAAGTCTGTTGTCTTGTCTCAGCAAATACCAGATTTTGATAACTAAACCATAAACCATATAATAAGCCGATTAAACGTAGTAAGGGCGCTAAGAGAGGAAAATCATGGATAGCCGTAATAACAGAAGAAATTAACTCTAAAACAAGGAAAGTGGCAAAAATTATGCTTAATAGAGTGAAAGGTTGTTGATATTTACGGATAAATTGGCTAACCTGATCTGGTAATTGATCTAATAAACTTACTACTTGATTCCCTAGTTTAATAATTGTACCCTCATCGGTTCGATCGATCTCCATCATAGGAGTATCCACCACCAGAGAGGGAGAAAGATTGATTAATTCGTCAACTTCAGGAAAAGATTGTAAGGCTAAACTATCATTCTCATTTTGAGTTAAGGTGTGCCAAATTTCTTCGGTGATGTGAGGCATGAAAGGATGTAAAAGTTTTAATATCCCCTCCAAAACATAAGCTAAAGTTTGTTGCGCCACCACACGAGAGGAAGACTCCCCTTTTATCCATAAACGAGTCTTGACTAATTCGATATACCAATCGCAAAAATCACCCCAGATAAATTCATATAATCCCTTCGCCGCTTCCCCTAAACCATAATTCTCGATATTTTCTCTTGTGTCTTTGACAACTTGATTAAATCGTGACAGTATCCATTTGTCTGATAACTCTAATTGCTGTAGGTTAGGATAGCCTAACTCTTGGGGGGTTTTTCCTTCCAGATTCATTAATACAAAACGCGCCGCATTCCATAATTTATTAGCAAAATTGCGACTTGCTTCTACAGACTCTGACTCATCGGTTTGACGGTTATATTGTAAACTAATATCTTGCCCCGCCCCTGCAACTTCTCGAATTAAGGTATATCTTAGGGCATCAGTACCATATTTGTCACTTAACAGTAAAGGATCGATACCATTATTAGCAGACTTGGACATTTTTTTGCCGTTTTCATCCCTTACCAAGCCATGAATATACACATCTTTAAAGGGCATTTTATCAGTAAAGTGTCCAGCCATCATCGTCATTCTGGCTACCCAGAAGAAGATAATATCAAATCCTGTGACTAGGGTTGTGTTAGGATAATATTGTGCTAAATCTTCGGTAGAATTAGGCCAACCCATAGTAGAAAATGGCCATAATCCTGATGAAAACCATGTATCTAAAACATCTGGGTCTTGTTGTATAATAATATCTTCTCCATAGAGTTCGATCGATTTTTCTTTTGCCTCATCTTCATCAAAGGCGACAACAAAGGGAGTCTCGTCGGTAATTTCTCCTCCTGTTTTACTAACAATATACCATGCTGGAATTTGATGTCCCCACCATAGTTGACGGGAAATACACCAGTCTTGAATTTTGACTAGCCAATCTCGATAGACTTTTTGCCATCTTTCGGGTACAAAATGGGGGGAGTGATTATTGTCTAATTCTTGTAAGGCTTTTTGGGCTAAAGGTTCAATTTTGACATACCATTGAGTAGAAATAAGAGGCTCAACGGGTACTTTACCTCGATCGCTATAAGGTACACTATGACGATAGGCTTCGACTTTGACTAAAAATCCTTCTTCCTCCAGACGGTTAACGATATTTTTTCTCGCTACAAATCTATCTTGCCCTTCAAATTCTCCACCATTTTCGTTGATCGTACCATCTTTGTTTAAAATATTGATAAAGGGTAGATCATGACGCTTACCCATTTGAAAATCATTAGGATCATGTGCTGGTGTCACTTTAACACATCCTGTACCAAAAGAAGGATCAACAAATTCATCGGCAATAATGGGAATTTCTCGAAAAGTAATAGGAAGAATCAGGGTTTTGCCGATAAGATGCTGATAACGACTATCATCAGGATTAACAGCTACAGCAGTATCTCCTAACATGGTTTCGGGGCGTGTCGTGGCGATTTCTATATATTCGTCTCCTTCCGTTAAGGGATAGCGTAAATGCCATAGATTACCGTCAACTTCCTTATTTTCTACTTCTAAGTCTGACACGGCGGATTGAGATTCAGGACACCAGTTAACCATATAATTGCCCCGATAAATCAAGCCTTCTTCATATAATTTAATGAAAGCAGTTTTAACGGCAGTGCATAATGCTTCATCAAGGGTAAATCTTTCCCGACTCCAATCTGCGGATAAACCGAGTCTTTGTAATTGATTATAGATAGCGTCTCCTGATTCTTGTCGCCATTGCCAAGCCTTTTCTAAAAATTTCTCTCTCCCTAAGTCGTCACGGGTTTTACCTTCTTCTTTGAGTTGTTTTTCTATAATAGTTTGTACTGCAATACTAGCATGATCTGTACCGGGTAAACACAGGGTATTTTTTCCTGTCATGCGATGATAACGAATAAGGGTATCAATGAGGGATGTATTAAAAGCGTGTCCCATGTGAAGTTTACCAGTAACGTTGGGCGGGGGAATTACGATCGAATAAGCGTCACCCTGAGCGCTAGGATTAGCTTTAAAGGTTTCTTTACTTTTCCAAAACTCTTGCCATTTAGCTTCGGTGGCTTGAGGTTCATATTGAGGAGGTAATATAAATTGAGAGTTTGTCATAAAAATTATCTATAAATCATAGGCAAATTATTATTATATAGTGATTGGATCAGAGCTTTTAACTGTTAACTAATAGAATATAAAATTAAGAGTTGTCTGTTGCCTACTTTCATCATTCTACTTCTATGCAAATTATTATGATTAACATTCCCACTCATAGACAACCAACTCACCCTGGGGAAATGCTATTAAAAGAATTTTTAGAACCTATGGGTATAACACAAAAAGAATTAGGGGATAAAATTCATGTACCTTATCAAAAAGAAAGTAAACGTCATAGGTAACTATGAATAAGTTTTATATAACAGTCAATGAAATTGTAAATCATCGTAGAGGAATCACTCCTAGTACAGCTTTACGCCTAGCCAAATTTTTTGGAATGTCACCAGACTTTTGGCTTAATCTTCAGTTACGGTGGGATTTATACCATATCCAAGCTAAAGAAAAAGAAATACTTGCTCAAATAAAAGAACATATCGCCTGTTAAAATGTTTTTAATTAGGGCTTTTTTTACGATATATAACTTACTTATTACTTATTACTTATTACTTATTACTTATTACTTATTATTTTCAATTGCGTAAAAGTCTTGTGCCAAAAATTAATTGATAATTATTTTGGATAAATTCAGCAAATTTTTCATCTAAAATCGGGGCTGATTTATCGGTGATAATATGAGTTTTAAATTCTTGTCCTTCGCTTAAATGTTCTCCGTAAGCTGATTGGAGATAAACTCGATAATTTTCATCGTTTTGTAAGTGAGTTTGAAAAAAGGCTAAAGCCATAGAATTAGTATAGTTTTCTAATAAGTAGGGCGCAGGAAGGGTTAAATTTCCCACAGTATTTACTAAATCTGTAATACCTGCATCTAACTGGGAAAAGTCCACATGGGCTTGACCTTCTTGTAGTTGAAAATAGGTATCTGAACTGTTAATATGAGGAAAAGTTCGTGCTTGTTCAAAAACAAAGGGAGTCGCTGGATCATAGCTACCTGCCGCCACAAATGTAGGTATTGTAACGTTATTTAATCCTTGCTCTCCAAAAATGGTAGCATTGACGGCGTTAACGGTAAAAACGGCTTTCACTCTCTCGTCTCGAAAATTATAGTCTTTTCTGGGTAAATTCAAAGCACGACATTGTAATAACAGAGCATTATTCAAATTTCCAAAAGCTAAATTACAACCATGCTCTAAATTCTCAAAGTCAATTTTTGCCCCTGCCACTGCTAAAGCGGTATAGCCACCAAAGGAATGTCCTCCTACTCCTACGTTGTTTAAGTTTAAGTTACCGCCAAATTGGCTACTATTTAAACGAGTTAATTCATCTAATAAAAATGTTACATCTAAAGGTCGATCGATAAATTCTTCTAAGATAAATATTTGACGAGAAAAACCTGCCAGAAAATCCTCTGTTTGTTTTATATCACTACCGATATGCTGAGGCATGGCGACAACGTAACCATAGGAAGCTAAATGGGAGGCAATGGAGGCAAAATCTTCGGGACGAGAACTTAAACCATGAGAAAATATAATGACGGGGGTATTGGGGGTTAACTGTTGGGGTTGATATAATTCCACATAAAACCTACGATTTCTTTTTTGATCAAATAGATTTAAGGTAGTGTTAGTAACTGCTTTTGAACCTCTTTGTCGAATATCTGGTAATTGGTTAAAGTCTATGTTACCACTGGATTTGGCTTCGATCGAGGCGAGATTAGCTATTTCTGTGGCGAAAAATTCACTACCATCTATGACTAAATTAACTTGACGCACATATTGCAACACTTGACGGATATTAAGCTGAATATCAACGGACATATGCCGAATTACATTAAGTAAACTTAAACCATCTTTTTCCATAGAGGCTTTGACTAAAGCACCTCGTAGAACATATCTACCATTACGCCCTCCTCGTACATTAATGACTGAACCAAAATAGTTAAGTAATCTTTCTCCTTCATTAGTATTTAAAATACGAGAAATTAAGGTATGATCAACTATGATGGGAGTAGTTAAGGCTTCTCGAAATATCGCAGTTTGTTCTTCGTCAACCCTTGCTAGATTGAGATAAAAACCCAAATTTTGATTAACTGTACCATCAAGGGCGAATTGTTCTAAAGATTCTACCCGTAGATTAGCAATAAATGGGCTATAAACAAAGAAAATGCTCTCCGCACTATAGACTTTTTTAATGTCGAATACCCCTAAACTAAGAAGACTTAGGGTTATGGCGGTGAGTTTACGAGGGAAAAATCGATCGACAAAGCTCATACAAATCTAAAGAATATTTTATTATTCATTATCAGTGAAAAAAACCAAGATGAAAACAAATTTTTTTTTGGATACAAGTTCGATCGAATCGTTTTGTAGTGTAGATTAACGAGAGTAATTTCCCCCTCAAGCATTCGATATAAAATATACACAAACACCAAAAAGCACCCCCTAAATTAATAGAGAGTGCCTTTTAGTAGGTTGGGTTTAGAACCCAACACAATTATTTAGTTGTTTCCAACCTTAGGGATTAACCGTTGATTACAGGAGCAGATACTGCTTCAGCAGAGGCTAAGTCTAAGGGGAAGTTGTGAGCGTTACGTTCGTGCATTACTTCAATACCGATGTTAGCACGGTTTAATACGTCTGCCCAAGTTCCAATTACATGACCTTGGCTATCTAAGATAGACTGGTTGAAGTTGAAACCGTTTAAGTTGAATGCCATGGTGGATACACCCATTGCGGTGAACCAAATACCGATGACAGGCCATGCACCTAAGAAGAAGTGTAACGCGCGGCTATTGTTAAAGGAAGCATATTGGAAAATTAAGCGACCGAAATAACCGTGAGCGGCTACGATGTTGTAGGTTTCTTCTTCTTGACCGAATTTGTAACCATAGTTTTGAGACTCGGTTTCAGTGGTTTCACGAACTAAAGAAGAAGTTACGAGAGAACCGTGCATTGCGGAGAATAAAGAACCACCAAATACACCTGCTACACCTAACATATGGAAGGGGTGCATTAAAATGTTATGCTCTGCTTGGAATACAAACATGAAGTTGAATGTTCCAGAGATTCCTAAAGGCATACCATCAGAGAAAGAACCTTGTCCGATGGGGTAGATTAAGAATACAGCAGTTGCAGCAGATACAGGTGCAGAGTAAGCAACACAGATCCAAGGGCGCATTCCTAAACGGAAGGATAATTCCCATTGACGACCCATGTAGCAGAAAATTCCGATTAAGAAGTGGAATACTACTAATTGGTAAGGACCACCGTTGTATAACCATTCATCTAAGGAAGCTGCTTCCCAAATGGGGTAGAAGTGTAAACCAATAGCGTTGGAAGAAGGAACAACTGCACCAGAGATGATGTTGTTTCCGTATAACAAAGAACCAGCTACAGGCTCACGAATACCGTCAATATCAACGGGAGGAGCTGCGATGAAAGCGATAATAAAACAAGTGGTTGCAGTTAAGAGGGTAGGGATCATTAAAGTACCGAACCAACCTACATATAAGCGGTTGTTGGTAGAAGTGATCCACTGACAAAACTGCTCCCATGAGGAAGACTGTTGTTGCTGTAAAGTGGTAGTCATCTTTTTATGATTTCTTTATGTGTGTATAATATTTTCGAGGTACGAATTTAAGCGATTTCTCACTTTAGTTAGAATTATAACAACATATATAAAGTTTTGTCAAGTTTTTTTCATTTTTTTTTCTTTCCAGATTCTAAAGGTTTTCTGCTAGGAAATTTGCCCTGTGAAACTCCATCAGTCCTGTTACAATGGAATTAGAAACAGTATCTAAAGAGTGATTGGAAAACAGTCAAAAAAATTAGCTATGAAAGTTCCTTGTATTTTAGTTGTCGATGATGAGCCTGATAATTTTGATGTTATTGAAACATTTTTGAGTAGCGCAGATTATTATTTACATTACGCTTCTAATGGTTATGATGCGATCGCATCTTTAGAAGATGTGCACCCAGATTTAATTTTATTAGATGTGATGATGCCAGAATTAGATGGTATTGAAGTTTGCAGACAAATAAAAAACAGGATGAAATGGAAGGCTATCCCTATTATTATGGTGACGGCATTAAACTCTAAAGAAGATTTAGCTAATTGTTTGGAATCGGGGGCGGATGATTTTATCGGGAAGCCTGTTAACAGTGTTGAGTTAAAAGCCAGAGTAAAATCCATGTTGAGAATGAAAATTCAATATGATCAAATTAGCGAGTTTTCTATTTTGCAGAGAAATACTATCAATACATTAGCCAAAAATATGGATGAGTTAACGGGAAATATCGCTGTGAGTTTATCCCATGAATTGAATACTCCTTTAAATGGTATTGTTGGTATTTTAGACATTCTTAAAAATAATCTAGCTGACTTTGATGATAATGAAATTTCAGATTTACTAGGAGAGGCTCAACATTCAGCTTACCGATTAGTTAATTTAACTAAAAGATTTCTTTTATATTTACAACTTCAATTATTTGGTATCAATAAAGGTTCTGTTCAAGAAAGCTTTTTGTCTCTACCTATTGTAGAATTGATAGTGAGACGGGGGGCGAGAAATTACGATCGAGCCAAGGATTTACTATTTGATATAGAAGAAGGAGAAATAGCCATTTCAGAGGATTATTTATTAACAATCCTACTAGAATTAGTGGACAACGCCTTAAAATTTTCCCAAAAAGGTACACCAGTAAAGGTTTCTAGTGAGGTTAAAAATAATATGATGTATCTTTCTATCCATAATGTAGGAAAGGGCATGACATCCGAACAAATTGCTAAAATTGGTACTTTCACTCAATTTGACAGAGAGACTTATAGTCAACAAGGGGTTGGTATTGGTTTAAAACTGGTAAAAATGATCGCTCAAGTTGTCAAAGGTTTTGTAAACATTAACAGTACTTATGGACAAGATATAACGGTAACAGTGGGTTTACCGATTTTTTCTGCATCACAACCTAATTAGGAGGTGCAGAAAAAGTCTAAGGAAGGTGATAGGTAATATTATTCGGTGGATTTAAGTTTATTTCTCCGTTAATCTAATCCTGTGGTATAGTGTTCAACATCATAGATTTTAACATCAGCACTACCATCTACTAAGTCGGCAAATTCTGCTAATAACGGTGTGATATAAGGTTGTTTTAGATGTGCCATTAAGGCTTCTCTATTTTCCCATTCTTCAAAGTAGATGAATGAATTGGGTACGTTAACTTCTTCATAAAAAGCATAGCTTATATTACCTGATTCTTGACGAGTTGGCTCTACTCCTACCGTGGCTAATTCTAAAAAACGCTCTCTTTTTTCAGGTTTGATTTTGTATCTACCTGCTAAAACAATAAATGGTTGATTCATAGAAGTTCGATCGAAATAAAAAAATAATGGTAATAGTAAGAAGATTATCAAAGTTATTGAGAAAAGTCTATAGAATAAGCTAAAACAGAACAAGAATGGCTATCCCAAAAATAAGACGATACCAGACGAAAACCCAAGTATTTTGTTTTTGTAAAAAGCGAATTAACCAAGCAATAGAAAGATAAGAGAAAATCCAAGAAGATATTAAACCAATGGTTAAGGGTAACAAGGAGGAGAGGCTTAAACTTTGATCAAAAACGTCTTTTAATTCCACTAAACCTGCTAAAGTAATGGCTGGAATACCGAGTAAAAAGGAAAAACGGGCGGCGGTTGCCCTTTCTAAGTTAATAAATAATCCTGCGGTAATAGTCGAGCCTGAGCGAGAAACCCCCGGTATTAAAGCTAGTGTTTGAGCTAATCCCATTAAAATACCATCTTTTGTGGATAATTGGTCAAAATTACGCTTATGAGAGCCAATTTTTTCAGCGATACCTAATAATATTGACATAACGATCGAGGCGAAGGCAATAGTTTTGAGACTACGAAAAGCGGAGTTATCTAAATCATCAATCAAAAGTTTGAAAGCTAATCCGCCGATAATAATAGGAATTGTACCAATAGCGATGCCTAAACCAATTTTAAAATCTTGGGATTGATAATCTTTTTTTTCTACAGCTTTAAGAATGCCTTGGGTTAAGTTAGTTAAATCTTGACGAAAAAACCACAATACTGCCACGATACTACCTAATTGAATAATAGCAGTAAAAGACACCCCCGGATCGTTCCATCCTAACGCTAAGGGTATCACTTTTAAATGAGCGGTGCTACTGATGGGGATAAATTCTGTTAATCCTTGAATCATGCCTAAGATGAAGGCTTGAAAAATATTGACTTGGGAAAAATTATTGCTAGTGACAGTCTCAATCTCTTGGGATAATGCCACAGAATGGGCAAGGAAAACGAATAACATTCCCCCTGTGACTCCTGATATAGCGTTATAAAGACGAGATTTTGATTTAAACATTATTCCTTTGACTGATAAATTACTGCAACGAGTTTAAAATTATACTCGATCGTCTGACGATATGACAGGATAGTGAATAGTGAAGAGTGGATAGTTTTAATGTTGTATAAATGTTATAAACTGAATGGCAGAACGTGAGGAGTTCGATCGAACTTTACAAAAGTTAACCTGTCAGAAGAAAATCAATCACATTTTGAGAGAGAAACTAAAATGAAAGTGGTTGTTCAAAAACA
Source organism: Geminocystis sp. CENA526 (assembly GCF_050753365.1). Lineage (NCBI taxonomy): Bacteria > Bacillati > Cyanobacteriota > Cyanophyceae > Chroococcales > Geminocystaceae > Geminocystis > Geminocystis sp. CENA526. Next base: position 2,111 of record NZ_JBLZFY010000022.1, on the reverse strand, counting down.
GAATTAAATGTTGACACTACAAGAAAATCCCCTCAGAATAGGATTAAAACAAGCTAAAACTCCTGAACCACTTATCCTTGTTATATTTGGAGCATCAGGAGACTTAACCCAAAGAAAATTAGTACCTGCTTTATACCAACTCAAAAAAGAAGGGCGATTACCTGCGGAGATGACGATCGTGGGTGTAGCACGGAGAGAATGGAGTCATGACTATTTTCGAGAACAAATGCGAGAGGGTATCGAGGAATTTTCTGACGGCATCGGTAGAGAAGATTTATGGCAGGATTTTGCTGAAGGACTTTTTTACTGTGCAGGAAACATGGATGAAGCCGAAAGCTACGAAAAACTCAAGGCATTTCTGGAAGAATTAGACGGCAAAAGAGGCACAAGGGGAAATCGAGTCTTTTATCTAGCGGTGTCTCCTAAGTTTTTTCCTCCAGCTATCAAACAACTAGGTGCGGCAGGAATGTTAGAAGATTCTTTCAAACATCGCTTAGTGATAGAAAAACCCTTCGGGAAAGATTTAAGCAGTGCGCAAGTATTAAATCGCATCGTGCAGAAAGTCTGTAAAGAAGAACAAGTGTATCGTATTGATCATTACTTAGGAAAAGAAACAGTACAAAACTTGATGGTGTTTCGCTTTGCTAATGCCATATTCGAGCCTTTATGGAATCGTAACTATGTGGACAATATTCAAATAACCGTAGCAGAAACCGTAGGGGTAGAAGAAAGGGCAGGATATTACGAAACCGCAGGGGCGTTGCGAGATATGGTACAAAATCACCTCTTACAATTATTTGCTTTAACAGCGATGGAAGCACCTAACGGGGTTAATGCCGATAGTATTAGGGGTGAAAAAGTTAAGGCTTTACAGTCAACTCGCCTTGCAGATTTAAAAAATTTGGACAAAAGTGCCATTAGAGGACAATATACCGCAGGATGGATGAAAGGAAAACCAATTCCGGGGTATCGTGACGAGAAAGACGTTAATCCAGATTCCACAACCCCTACTTTTGTCGCTCTGAAATTGATGGTGGATAATTGGCGTTGGCAAGGTGTGCCTTTCTATCTACGCACGGGGAAACGTTTACCCAAGAAGGTGTCAGAGATTGCCATTCAATTTAAAGATGTACCGTTAACCATTTTTCAATCCGCCGCCCAACAAACCAATCCGAATATTTTGGCTTTGCGTATTCAACCCAATGAGGGCATTTCTTTACGATTTGAAGCAAAAGTACCCGGTTCTGAATTACGCACTCGTACAGTGGATATGGATTTCAGTTATGGCTCATCCTTTGGCATGGCAACAGCAGACGCTTATCACCGCTTACTTTTAGATTGTATGTTAGGGGATCAAACTTTGTTCACCCGTGCCGATGAAGTGGAGGAGGCTTGGCGCATTGTCACTCCTGCGTTAACAGCGTGGGATGCACCATCAGCCCCTGATTCTATCCCATTTTATGAAGCAGGTACATGGCAACCACCAGAGGCAGAGTTTTTGCTGAATAGAGATGGTAGAAGATGGAGAAGACTTTAAAGTTAAGCCCGATGGAAAATGATGAAGACAAGAGGGGGGAGAGGGGGAAGAAAGGGGAGAGGGGGAGGAAAGATAAATTAAATCATTAATTGATTGATCAAAAAATGGGTATGGAAACAGACTTTAAAAAGAATCAATGTTTAATAAGTCACGAGGATTTGATTGTGTATCAAAAAGCCTTTGAGTCTGCTATGAAGATTTTTGAGTTATCAAAAAAGTTTCCCATGGAAGAAAGATACTCTCTTACGGATCAAATTCGTCGATCGTCCCGTTCTGTGTGTGCTAATCTAGCAGAAACATGGGGAAAAAGACGATACAAAGCGGCATTTATTGCTAAATTGAGTGATTCTGAGGGAGAAGCGGCAGAAACCCAAGTTTGGCTTAAATTTGCGGTTAATTGCCATTATATAGATATTGAAAAAGCCAGAGAATTATACGGTATTTATAATCAAATTCTCAGTGGATTAGTCAAGATGATACACAATCCTGAGCAATGGCTTTTATAAACTTTTTTTCTTCCCCTCTTCCCCCTCTTCCCCCTCTTCCCTGTCCCATATACACATCTGACGATGCC
>NZ_JBLZFY010000021.1:0-48822 GCF_050753365.1 Geminocystis sp. CENA526 | reverse complement strand
CCCCTCTTCCCCCTCTTCCCCCTCTTCCCCCTCCCTGTCTTCTTATTTACTATCCATTACTAAATTATTCACGGTGCAAGTATTAAAAGAAATTATCGCGCGTTGGTGGTCAGAATTTACCCTCCAAACAAAATTAATGGCGATCGCTACTTTGGTAGTGTCGTTGGTTATGAGTAGCTTAACATTTTGGGCTGTCAATTCCATTCAGCAGGATGCTCAAATGAATGATACTCGTTTTGGGAGAGATTTAGGGTTGCTTTTAGCTAGTAATGTTTCCCCCCTGATTGCCGAAGATAATCTCACAGAAGTCGCCCGATTTTCGGGACGTTTTTTTAATAGCACATCCAGTGTCAGATATATGATTTATGCGGATGAAAAAGGACATATTTTTTTCGGTATTCCTTTCTCTGAAAATGAAGTTAAAAATTCCCTGACAATTCAACGAAAATTAGAGTTACCCGAAGACTATAACCCCAAGGCGAAGATTCCCGTAGTTAGACAACATTTAACTCCAAATGGTATTGTTACGGATGTTTTTGTCCCTTTATCCCATAATAAGGAGTATTTGGGAGTTTTGGCGATTGGTATTAATCCGAATCCTACCGTTGTGGCTTCTTCTAACTTGACTAGGGATGTTACTATTGCGGTATTTATTTCCATTTGGGCGATGGTGATTTTAGGGGGAGTATTTAACGCTTTAACCATTACTCAACCTATCAAAGAATTGTTGTTAGGAGTGAAAAATATTGCCGCAGGAAATTTCAAACAAAGAATTGATTTACCCCTAGGCGGAGAATTAGGAGAATTAATTTTAAATTTTAATGATATGGCGGAAATTTTAGAGAAATATGAAGAGCAAAATATCGAAGAATTAACTGCTGAAAAGGCTAAATTAGAAACCCTTGTTTCCACCATTGCAGACGGGGCAATTTTACTAGATTCACAACTAAAATTAATCTTAGTAAATCCTGCAGCCAGAAGAATGTTTAATTGGGAAAATACCCATATTATTGGAGAAGATTTATTAGAATATTTGCCTTTAGAAGTGACTCAACAATTAAAAACTCCTTTAACAAATATTTCCCATGAAGAGCATTTAGAAGATGACAAAAATCACGCTAATTTTTTACCCACAAGGGGAGAATTTACCATTACTTTAAGCTCTCCTAATCAACATATTTTTAGAATTTTATTAACTCAAGTATTAGATCAAAATAGGGAAAACATCAAAGGAATTGTAATGACTGTACAAGATATAACAAAAGAAGCTGAATTAAATGAGGCGAAAAGTCAATTTATTAGTAATGTTTCTCATGAATTAAGAACCCCTTTATTTAATATAAAATCTTTTATCGAAACTTTATTTGAATATGGTGATGACTTGACGGAAGCAGAAAAATTAGAGTTTTTACAAACTGCAAATAATGAAACCGATCGACTTACCAGATTAGTAAATGATGTGTTAGATTTATCTCGTTTAGAGTCTAGTAAAAGTTATGAATTTACTCCTTTAGATTTAGCCCAACCGATCGAACAAACTTTAAGAACTTATCAACTTAATGCTAGGGATAAAAACATTCAATTAGCTCAAGAAATAACCCCTGATTTACCTCCTATTTGGGGACATTATGATTTACTTTTACAAGTTTTTACTAATTTAGTGGGCAATGCTTTAAAATTCACTTTAGAAGGAGGAAAAGTAACGGTGAAAGCATATCCTGTCAAGGTTAATCCCGAAAATACTAAAGAAATTTCCCATGTGAGGGTAGAAATTTGTGATACGGGTATCGGTATTGCACCAGAAGACCAAGAGGCTATATTCGATCGATTCTTCCGAGTAGAAAACAGAGTCCACACCTTAGAAGGTACGGGGTTAGGACTTTCGATCGTCAAAAATATTACAGAAAAACACAATAGCCGTATTCACCTAACCAGTGAAGTAGGAGTAGGTACAACTTTTTGGTTTGATTTACCAATTTATAGTAAATAGGAAGTGTTGAAAAAGTCTTTTGATGGGGGTAGGTGCGATGGCTTCTAATCTATCTAAATCGTAAGCTGTTGGAGAAGTTCGATCGATCAGCAACTTGGAAAAGAATAATTCGTAACTCGCTTTGTCTTTTGTCGGCGACAAGATGGGCTTGGTTAACAGCTTCTTGATTGCGAGGGGATAATTCTAAATCAGCAATATCAAGGGCATTAGCCGAAGCATTATAGCCTAATTGTTGAAAAATAGAAGCAATATTGTCAGGGGAGTTAAGGGTGCGTAAATCGTCTAATTTAAGGTGTCTGGTAGGCATTTTCTTTCGTTGTTAATTATTTTATATTGCATACATAATATTGCATCTTTAATTTTTGCTCAACTATGAATTAATATTGTTTAACGATAAAATTATAATCGATCAAACTTTTTAGATAATGCTATTTATAAAATAAAATTTTTATTGAGGTTTAAACCACTGATAACAAACTAATTGAATATCCTCTTTTTTAATTATTTTAATCGGATTTTCCTGCTCTTCAATTTCATCATAGTAACCATTATCGGTAAAAAGTTGATTTAATTCTATTACCAAAATATTGGGAGTTTTATGTTGTTTTAAATTAGCCCATATTTTTTTTATTTCTTTATCTAAACTTTTTAAAGGAATATTGTCAATAACTTTTAAAATATCTTTAATAAGATTCTGATTATCTATGTCTAAATCAGGTGTTTTCAGGAGGTTAACAATAGTTGTTAAAGTTTTATTTAAAGATGGTTTTACCTTTCTAGCAGTCTGTTGTTTCTTAAAATAGGTTAAGATTTGGTCAACGGCACTTTCTAAAACTCGAAAAATAGCACTGTCAAAAGCCACTGGTGGTAAATCATCGGGGTTAGAATAATCGGACTGATTACATTTAAGATAGTTAAATATTTTTCGTTTATCTGTAATCATTTTATCTTCATCGGTGACGATCGAACCATTAAGACGAGGGAATAGTTGCCAGAAGTGTTTATCATCGGATTTAAACGCTAGAAAAAGTCCTCCTTCCTTAAAGTTTTTGTCAGGTATATTTAAGTTTTTGGTACTATGAATACCCAATGGGATTTCTTCTACTAATTCTTGTCCAACTTGTTGGATAAATTCAATTAAAGGTAATTTCATCTCATCGAGGGATACTAACTCGATTTCGGCTTCTAATTCTTCTAAAATAGCCTGTTTTTCTGCGTCTGTATCGGCTTTTTTTAGTCTCTCTAATTGTTCTAAACTTCTGCCTGTTACTATCTCTCCTAATACACTAGCATCTAATCCGACTTCTCGATCGATGGTAGCAATTCTTTCTTGTAATCTTCTGACTAAACCTAATAACTCCTCTAATCCTTCTTCGGGGAAGCAGTTATATATGTAGAGGGTATCATATTCTGTACCAAGTCGATCGATTCTTCCAGCCCGTTGAATCATGCGTACTGGATTCCAGTGTAAGTCATAGTTAATTAATATTCCAGCATCCTGCAAATTTTGCCCTTCTGACAACACATCTGTACAGATTAAAATATCGATGGGATTTTGTAATAATTGCTGTAATTCTTCCAGTTTTTGTTGGGGATTATCGTTGCTAAGATTAGCTTTAGGTGCAAAACGGTTAACTTTTTCTTGTCTTTGCTGACTACTGCTATCTCCTGTCAAAATATCAATTTTAGGATTATCTAATTGATTCAGGAAATGTTGATCTTTTATTAATTCTTTATGGAGATATTTAGCGGTATCTTTATAATAACTAAAAACTAATATTTTTTTCCCTTTTAGTTTAATTAATAACTTTTTAAATGCTTTTAATTTTTCATCATAATGGGGTATGACTCCCTCTCTATCCTCTTTAATAAGGGAGAAGTTAGAGGAATCTTTATCTTCTTTCTTTAAAGATTTAGAGGTATTATTTTCTATGGTGTTAATTTGTTCTAATATTTGATTAAGTAATTTCAAATCATGTTCTATGTGTTGTTGTAATTCTGATAAATTGTATTCTTTAGGATTAATTTCTTCGAGTTCTTCCATTATATCAGTTACAGTTGTATTTTCTTCTTCATCTTCAAGGGCAAAGATTAGTTTTCTAAAGTTTTTACTATCTAATAGTTTCCCTTCTTTTGTTAATAATTGATAGAATTGTTCTTGAAATTGTTTTTGGTTAGTAACTGTCTTTTTAAAGGCGATTAAGCTACTTTCAAATCTTTTTAAATAGAGTGCTTTTTGCAGATTGACTAACGCATAATTTCTTTTTATTTCTGCTTCATCGGTTTTAACTTTTTTTAGTTTAAATGATTTAATATTATAGGGTGATAAATTTAGTTGATCGATGCTGTTAGCAATGCCAATATATAAACCCTGATATTCGGCTTCAAAGTTATAGGTAAATCTTTCTAATTCTCTTTTGGGAAAATGAATTTTTGTACCTGCAATAATAATTTCCTCTCCTGCTTCTTGTCTTCTAATAACATCCTGTCGGCTTCTTCTTACCATCGTTTGAAATAACAATTCGGTGATTTCTGTTTTGCCTTGATGTAAGGCTTTAAAATAACCGTTTAAGTTACTAATTCCGTATTCTCGATAATAACTTTCATTGCCTCTAGCTAAGATTAATATTTGATGGTAGAGATCATAAACGCTATTATTAATAGGAGTTGCTGTTAACATTAATATTTTCTTATTTCTGTTACCACTATTAACTAATTTAAGGAGATTATTATAACGATTTGTACCAATATTTCTAAAATTATGTCCTTCATCAATAACCATTAAATCATAATAGGAATAACGGTTAAAATTAAATTCTTTTCTCCCCATTTCTTCATGGGAAATAATATCTGCTTTTAAGCCAAATTCATCTAGTTTTTTTCGCCATACTAATTCCCTTAGTTGGGCTGGACAAATTACCATTACTTTGGGAATTTTATTGGGTTTTCTTTCGGTAATTAAATAATGTTCAATCACTCTCAATCCAATATAAGTCTTACCTAAACCTACGGCATCAGCAACGATACATCCTTGATGTTTTTCCATCAGTCTGATGGCTTTTTTGAATCCTTCTTTTTGGAAATCTGCTAAGTCAACTCCTGTGATATTTCCCTCACTAATGTTGGTATCTTCTTTGAATAATTCGTATAATGCCTTGAGAAATACTTGATAAGGAGTATAGGCTTTACTACCAAATTTAGAGGCGTTTAAAGTATCAATTAATTTTTGTTTATAGTTAATATCTACACTTTCATCATGCCAAAATCTTTCAAACCAATTATTTCTTAAATCACGGGCGATCGCACCTATTTTATTGACAATATTTAATTCACTATTAGCTTGTAATCCTGATGGAGTAAAGTTAGATGACCCAACGATACTATACTCATCAAATATATAGGCTTTGGCATGAAGAAATTGATTTTTATCCCCTAATGCACCGAATAATCTTACCTCTATTTTATCTTGTTCTAAATACTCAATTAGTCGATCGATTTGTTGTTTATAATTGACATTAAAAGGATTTTCTTCTAATTGTTGTTGTAAAGTTCTTCTATAATACTTTAACAAATCGATGCGATCGCTCTCTGCTGGACGAATAGCTGGATCTCTACCGATGAGAAGACGGAGAGAATTAAGTTTATTCATAGGATACTCTAACTTTAACCATGCTTCAATGCGGAAAAAACCCGTTGCTATATCAAGGGTTAGTTGCTTGTTATCTACAATTATGGTAGCCAAAACCAATTCAAGAGTGTAATTTTTATTATCAATATAATCAGGTAAGTTCATAATTTTTAATTCGTTAAAAATAACTAAAAAGGTTTTTGAAAAATTAAAATATTAAGGATTAAGTTAAGTATTATTTATACTAAGTGAATACTAATTCTTGATTTTTTTGATTATTCAATTTGATTGTTGCTAATAATTTTTCTTTTTCTTGCTGTTCCTGTTTTTCTTTTTGTTCTCTAATTTTTGCTTCCTCTATTTCCAAAAAAACTTTTGGATTGTCAATTAATTTTTTAATTTTAATCATAGCTTTATCTTGAATTTGTCTTATTCTTTCTCGGCTAACTCCCAAAATATTAGCAATTTGTTGTAAACTTTTTTCCTCATTATCATCTAATCCAAAACGCATAATAAGGACTTTTTTTTGTTGTTCAGAAATTAGATTTAAAATTTTTTTTATAAATTCAGTATCATTCCAATAATTGACTTCATATTCTTGAGATTGATCTATAATAAAATCTATTAATAGAGTATTCTCTTCTTCCTCATTTCTAATTCTTTGATCTAATGATAAAATATTGTTAAAATAACTAAATTTTTCTAAAAGTTCTTCTTTTGATTTTCCTAAATAATTGGCAATATTATTTGTCGTAATAGCTTTATTTTTAGCGATTAAATCTCGATAGGCTTTTTTTATTTGTTGTTGATATTCCCATAAATGAAGTGGTAATCTAATAACCCTATTATAATTAGACAGATAACGAGTAATCGCTTGTCTTATCCACCAATAAGCATAAGTAGAAAAACGATAACCTTTTTCGTAATCGAATTTTTCTACCGCCCGAATTAAACCCAATGAACCTTCTTGTATTAAATCTAATAAATAAAAATTAGGAGAATAATATTTTTTAGCGATCGAAACCACTAAACGCAAGTTAGCTTCTACCATTTTGCGTTTCGCTTTTTCCCCTTGACTGATTCTTATATCCAAATGTTTTTCGCTAATTTTGGCAAATTCTGCCCACTCACTTTTAGTTGGTTCTTGACCTAATTTTTTCTTTAAAATTTCTCTTTTTTTCTCAAGTAATACTAACTCTTGAATTTGTTTTGATAAAATTAGCTCTTCTTCTTGAGTCAACCTAGGAATCCTTCCGATTTCTTTAAGATAACAGCCTAATGAATCAGTTGATAATTTATTCCTTTTCTTGGGTTCTCTATTAATATTTTTAATAGCTATTTCTTGTTGTTTATTCACTAAATTGAGATCATTTTCAGTGATAGTTAAAGATTTAATAAAATGTAAAATACTTAAATCAACTTTTTGTAGATTAATCACCGTTGTATTGACTTCTACTTTAAAGTTATAATGATCATCAAATCTTCCTGAAGACTTAACAAAAACTAAATTTTTATAGGCAACTGTACCAATAACTAAAAAATCAGAAGCTCGATTACTAATTTGTTTACTAATAGATTCAATACGGGGTAAATAAATATTAGGTGATGTCCATGTTGAATAATCTAATTCAAATAAAACTACTTGTAAATCTGAGTTTTTTTCACTAGCAATTAAAGAGGCTTTTTTTATTGCATAATAATTAACAGGAGAAAAACTAAATTCTTCAAGATCAAGCGGTTGATTAATAACTGTATAATTGAGTTTTTGAAATAAATCAGCAATATCTTGAGACGAACTAATTAACTCTAAATCCCTCACTTTTAATTCTTCTTTTATCATCATTTTATCCTCTTTTTTGTTCAATTTAAAATAATTTAAGTTACGCACTTGTACCAAAAATCAGAGTATTGAGATTCCTTCGCTACGATCAAAATGACAAAATATAGTTATTGGTGTGTAAATCTTAAATAACTTACCTAACAAAATGTTAATTATTAGGCAAGTATAAAAATATTAATTTTTTAACCGCCAAATTGTCGATCGGTCAATAACTTAAAACCCCCCACCATTGAGCAAATTGATAAGAAAAATTGCCACAAACTGGTAGGGTTTAAAATAGCTCTGCTACTATAAATAACAAAAACTACCCCAAAACCAATTAAAATCCAACTAAAAAATTTAGCAGTTCTAGGAAACATAAATAAACCAATAACTCCTGTTGTTAAAGCAAAAACCGATAAATCGGCGGCAATACCACGCCAAAAATAAGGACTAGCATTAGTGGTGAAAATAATATTTTTTCCTAATAAATAAACCCCTAAAAGCATTAAGGCAATACCGATTAATTGATAGATAAATTTCATGATTTTTAATTAATTATTAAGTAATGGGTTATTTTCAAAAGTTATTTTTTCCAGATAATTAGGAGTAAATTCTTTGGCGATCTTTTCTAAATATCTCTGAGAATCAATGATTATAAAGATTATTTCTAGGTTTTTCTTTTTACTAACTTTTTTTTGTAATTTATGATTTTCCCAGTGTGTATATAAATTTTGAGTAAAGCCAAAACCATAAAGATTACTATTTTCTCTGATAAAATATAAACCAGATTTATGGGGAAGTTCGTCTATATTGAGAAAATCAACTTTAGCAAATAAATCAAGTTTTAAGTTACTAAAATCTTCATTATGAGTAAAATAAAATAGATCAAATAAGAAACTAGAAAAATAGGCTATATCGTAATCAAAAAAGCCAAAGTCACAGAGATTATGTTCTAAATCATCAAAAAATTCTTTTCTTAATTGAAAGTATTGATGATCAATATAACCTGATATTTCTACCTCCCGTTTATCATCTTCTTCAAGAAACATTTCTACATCAATATATCCAGAATTAATTAATAATAATTGATGGTCATACCACTCTTTCCATAATTGCCTAAATCTTTTAATCGATAAACTGGATTTTGACACAGAAAAATTTTCTTCTAAGGCTTTTTTTAAGGGAATATATATCTCAGAATCCATTATTGGTATTTCCTTATCTTGTGCCGTTTGACAATCTAAATCCACACTGATAATTCCCCGATGTTCTAATTCTTTCAGTTGTAAAGATCGATCGATCTCTTTGGGTTTTAAGATATTAATTAATGGTTTTACTTCTTCGATTATTTCCCCTTCGAGGGTATCGGTGGAAGTGTCATCTTCAAAGTAAAAATCAATGTGATAATTAATCTTTAAATAGCCTGTTTTCCACGTTTTTCCCGGTTCGAGTACTTCTATTTTCCTCACTCCCTGAAAAAACTCCCCCAAGGAATTACCATCTAAACGTGCGATCGAAAGTTCTCGTTTTATTTCTTCTAACCATTGGGAAGCAACTTTAACGGTATTGCGTAACTTGGGATCAGAGTGATCAATATAAGGCTTAATAATAACATTATCGTTATTAAAATTCTCCTCAAAAGAACAGTAATCCCAATTACCAATGTCAAAGTTTTTTCGATCGTAGGTGATTTCACCGCCTTTTATCTTACTCATTTCCATAGTAATCGCTTGACGACAAATCTCAGACCAGTTTGCTTCCACCGAAGCCATTTCCTCCTTCATGGAGTCATTGATATAAATATTGATACTAGCCATAATTTTCTTTATTAATCTATTTACTATTATGCACATAGACTATGCACATGACAAGGGGATAAAAAAAAAGACATCGGAAAATGTCTTGTAAGTATTGTTCTATAAAGAAAATAAAGTTTTAAGTATCTTGGAAGTTATCTTAACTCAAGCGTAGGACAAGAAACTTTTGTGCCTCCTAAACCACAATAACCATTGGGATTTTTAGCTAGATACTGTTGATGATAGCCTTCAGCAAAGTAAAATTCGGGTGCTGAGATGATTTCAGTGGTAATCTCTCCATAACCTGCTTTATTTAACTCATTTTGAAATAGAGTTTTTGATGTTTCTGCTAGGGTTTTTTGTTTCTCAGAATAGGTATAAATGCCCGATCGATATTGAGTCCCTTTGTCATTTCCCTGACGCATTCCTTGGGTGGGATCATGATTTTCCCAAAAAACTTTTAAGAGGGTTTCATAGGAGATAATATCAGGATCAAAAACTACTAATACCACTTCATTATGACCTGTTCTACCGCTACAAACTTCCTCATAGGTGGGATTTGGGGTTAATCCTGCACTATAACCTACCGCAGTGATATAAATCCCTTTTTGTAGTTGCCAAAATTTACGTTCAGCGCCCCAAAAACAACCCATACCAAACATTGCTTTTTCCATTGTTTCAGGATAGGGAGGATTCATGGGATTACCATTGACATAATGTTGCTTCGGAATAGGCATTTTTGTACTTCTACCGGGTAAGGCTTCTTCCTTAGTAGGTAAGGTTAATTTTTTTTCTCCAAGTCCAAATAAAAACATAATTTGCGTTGTGTATAATTGCAGTCTGGTTATAGAGAGCGATGCTCTTATTTGATTATAAAGGATTATCTTGAGTTAAACGGAATTTAAAACATTTGGAATAAAATAAATTCAAAAACAAGATACTACTAATTTAATTCTACACAGGCAAGATGCCTGTTTTACAGGGTGAAATTCCAGAGGAGTTTCGATCGAAACTTAATTTCATTTCTGAGAATAAAATACTTATGTTTTATAAAAGAATGTTGTTTATTTTGTCATTCATGCAACCAAGTATCTTAAATCAGTTAGAATAATGGTTAATATTTGTAACAAAAATTAAAAAATCTTTATTTAAAAAAAATTGATCACGGAATTATGAGACAAAATCCTTTAGTAAATAAAATTTTCACCCTCTTTGTTGTTGGTTTAATCTCTGTGTCCACATGGTTATTGACTCCTTACAGTAGCGCTAATGCGGTGAATAATCCTGAGTTATTACCCTCCGAAGTTACTCCAGTGGTTGATTTGGCTAATTATTTACCTGATTTACAAGAAGAATCTTTAATTACAGATATTGAAAATTTTGAACAACAAACAGGATGGAAATTAAGGGTTTTAACTCAGTATGATCAATCCCCCGGACGCGCGGTGATCAAATTTTGGGATTTAGATGAACAAAGTATCCTCTTAGTGGCTGATGGTAGAGGTGGTAATTTACTTGCTTTTAGTGTTGGGGATGATGTTTATGATTTATTACCCCGTACTTTTTGGATTGAATTACAAACTCGTTTCGGTAATATGTACTATGTAAGAGAAAATGGAGAGAATAATTCGATCGTACAAGCCTTAACCACCGTTAAAGGTTGTTTAGCAGAAGGTGGCTGTTTAGTCGTACCCGGATTACCACAGGAACAATGGATTTTAACATTAATTACATCGATCGTGGGGGGAGTAATTTTTGGTTTAGCGGCATTACCTCGAAAACCGGGGCAGGTTTTTGCTTGGCAATGGGTTTTAATTATTTCTCCTCTTTGGGGAATTTTGTTTTTTGCCTTCGGCATGGGACCTGTGGTAACTCGCACTTCCGAATGGCTACCTTTATTTCGTAATGTGATTGGTTTTGTTTTAGGCGCATTAGTTGCCTATTTCTCTCCTTTAATCAATACTCAAGCATCCTCCGAAACATAATAAATGAGCGTTGCTGAAAAAGTCTGAGGAAGGGGTAGGGCAAAGGTTTTAATGGTTTTGATTGCTGATATACCTGTATTAGCACGGTAGATAATTCCTCATTCCTCATTCCTCATTCCTAATTAATTAAACATTGTTCTAATTGTTGCTTAATTCGATCGACATCGATATTTTGCCCGATAAAAACTAATTTATTTTCCTTTTTTTGTCCTGATTTCCACACATCATCTTCGATAGTGAATCTTTTGCCACTTAAATGAAATATGTGTCGATCAGGACTTTCCTGAAACCAGAGAATACCCTTAGCACGAAAAACATTAACGGGTAATTCATTATCTAAGAAACTTTGTAACTTACGAATATTAAAAGGCTTGTCACTGACAAAGGAAACCGAGAGAAAACCATCATTTTCTAAATGCTCAGAGTGATGATGATGATCATGTTCGTGATCGTGGTGATTATGTCCGCAACTATGATCATGTTCGTGATCTTCTGTACAATGGTGATGATGATCGTGATCGTGATGGTGATCATCGTGAGATTCTGGAGTAAAATACTTATCAGACTCAAATAAACCCACACTGAGAATTAAGGGTAAAGGTACTTGAGATTTTGAGGTACGCATAATTCTCGCATCGGCTTTTATATCTCTTAATTTCACTTCCAATAAATCCACATCCGCCGAATCGACTAAATCGGTTTTATTCAGTAAAATAATATCACCATAGGCAATTTGATTATAAGCCGCTTCACTATTAAATAAATCAAGACTATAGTTTTCACAATCCACTAGAGTTACGATCGAATCTAACCTTGTCATCTCACGAAGTTCTGTACCCAAAAAAGTCAAAGCCACAGGCAAAGGATCAGCTAAACCTGTAGTTTCTACTACAAGATAGTCAATTTTATCATCTCTTTCTAAAACTTTATAGACAGCATCCACTAAATCGTTATTGATAGTACAGCAAATACAACCGTTGCTCAACTCTACCATATCTTCATCACTGGAGATAATCAAATCATTGTCAATACCAATTTCTCCAAACTCATTAACCAACACAGCAGTTTTTAAGCCCTGTTGATTTTGCAAAATATAGTTGAGTAAAGTAGTTTTTCCACTACCTAAAAAACCTGTAATGATGGTGACGGGTAAACCGTGCTTCGGTACATCCATTGTATTTGTCGTTTTTGGTGCTAATGTTGTCATAACCTAAATTTTTTGTTAACCAATCAAATCGCAATCTTCATACTATTGTAAATGATAATGAGTAATGAGTGATTTTTCGTCTAATTTTAACAAACTCTAATTACTATCACAATACACTTTTATTTCTTAAGTTTTCCTTACAATTCATTTACTTTAATCTCAAAAAATGTAAAAATAGATACAGAAGATAAAAAAATAATTTATTTTTAAATAAAACATCAGCAAATTTATAAATATTACAGTAATTTTAAAATTTTAGGAGTAAATAAGATGAAAATGAAATATCGTGGCAATCAATATCGATCGGAAACGTCCTTATTAGAAATGAAAGAGGGTGATATTATCGGTAAATATAGAGGTTGTAATGTTTACGGCAAATTACCTAAACATATTCCTCAATTACGTCCGAAGTTGGGCTTAAGTTATCGTGGTGTTAGTTATAGCACTTGTCCTAATGCTACCCCTGTATTTTATCCTTCTGAAACGGTAGTAAGTTCGATCGCACCCCATTCTCGTATTGCCTCTTTTGAAACAACTAAAAAACTAGAGGATGTACATTTACAAAATCTCAGACGCAATTTAGAGAGAAGAATGCAGATAGCGCAAGAAACTCACAATGATTATTTGTTAGAGATGTTGAGAAAAGAATCTCAAGAATTGTTAGCAATGAATTAATTTTATGGGGATATAAAGGGAATGGTGAAGGTAGGCAAAGAAAACTTTAGTGCATATTAGCTTTTGCTTCTTTCAATCATTACTTTAGATGCTTCCTCGCTTATTTCTTACCTTGAGCAAAATACTTTTTTATCACCACCTTATTACACATTTTCTTGTTTTATGATATACTAGCTAACAATGATAAAACTCATCAGAATATATCAAAGTTATGCTACAAAAAAGCTCTAAAAAGTCTGTTAATTCTTTCTCAGGTGTTGTTGGTGGTTTGGCTGGGGGAGTTATAGGCGGGGTTGTTGTCTTGGCTAGTGGTGCTTCATTACAACAGGCAACTCTAGGTTCGATCGCCACAGGAATTGGTACTTTTGTTCCAATAGTATGGGCAAAAAAAGATAGGGAAAACTTAGAAAAAATCATTAAAGAACAAGAAAAAGCCTTAACATTTAGTAAAGATTTAGTAGTTTTAGAAGGAAGAGAACAGTCATTACTTAATAACATAAATGAGTTAAAAAGTCAAAGAAATAATTTAGAAGAAACCATTAAATTAATTGAAATTGAAAAGCCAGATTTACAAATTTTAGCCCAAAGGCAAAGTGAAAGTAGTGCTTTAAAAACAGAAATTAATGAGCTACAAGGGCAATTAGAAACAATTAAACAGCAGATTCAACAAAGGGAAAGAGAAAAGAATGACTTGGGTATAATATCAGAAGAATTAGCACAAAAACAAGGTGAATTAAAGGTTATTAATCAACGATTAGAGAGACTAATTAAAGATTCAAAAGATTTAGAATCACGAAAAAGAGAAAGTGAAGGGTTAAAAGCACAAATTGAGATTTTACAACCCGAATTAGATAGTTTAAAACAAGAAATTACTGCTAAAGAAAATAGGCTTGAAGTTTTACGAAAAACTTTAGGGGAGTTATCGGAAAAACAAGGAGAATTAAATGTTATTAATGAGCGATTAGAGACACTAATTCAAGAGTCCAAAGATTTAGAGTCAAGAAAGAGAGAAAGTGAAGGATTAAAGACACAAATTGAGATTTTACAACCCGAATTATATAATTTAAAACAAGAAATTTCTGTTAAGGAAAATAAGCTCGAAATTTTACAGGAAACTTTAGGAGAATTATCGGAAAGACAAGGAGAATTAAATGTTATTAATGAGCGTTTAGAGATATTATATCAAGAAGCCTCACAATTAGAATCAAGACAAAGAGAAAGTGAAGGATTACAAGCACAAATTGAGATTTTACAACCTGAATTAGACAGTTTAAAACAAGAAATTTCTGTTAGGGAAAATAGGCTCGAAATTTTACGAAAAACTTTAGGGGAGTTATCGGAAAAACAAGGAGAATTAAATGTTATTAATGAGCGATTAGAGAGATTGCATCGAGAAGCGACAGAGTTAGAATTATTCCGCAATACTTATGATGTTTTAACTAAAGAATATAGTGAAATAGAGACAAGAAAAAATAATTTAGCGTTAGAAATTCCTCGTTTAGAAGCAGAAAAAAATCGTCTTTTACAAGTGATTCAAGAGTCAGAAGGAAATGCAATAATTGCGGAAAATTTAAGGCGAGAAATAGAAGAATTATCGGCACAAATTACGACTCTTCAAAGAGAAAAAAGAAGTTTAAAACGTGAAATTGAAAGGTTAGATTCTGAAAGGGCAAATTTAGAAGATGAAATAGCTCGTAATCAAAATAAAATCGATCTGCAAGAGAAAAAATTAGGGCAAATTCAAGAAGAAATCCAACAAGAAATTGAATTGAAAGAGGCAAGATTAAGGCAGATTCAAGAAGATATTAGACAAGAAGTTGAATTGAAAGAAATAAAATTAAAAGAAATTGAAGACAAAATTCGGATCGCAAAAGAGGAATTTGAGGGGATAGAAAATAGCACGAAACAAGCCCTTAAATCTTTACAAATTCCCATTGAAATTAAAGCAAAAAGAGTTAAAAACTTTGCTTCGGAAGCTGACTTTTTAACACAATTTAATAACTATTTAAGCGCTAAAGGATTGACGTTTCCAGATAGAATTATTAAGGCTTTTCATACCTCTTTAAAAGTGCAGGATATTTCTGCTTTAGTAATTTTAGCAGGAATTAGTGGCACAGGAAAAAGCGAGTTACCCCAAGCCTATAGCGAATTTATTGGTGCGCCTTTGGTTATGTTACCAGTGCAACCTCGTTGGGATTCTCCCCAAGATTTGCAGGGTTTTTACAACTATATCGAAAAGAAATACAAACCTACGGAATTAATGCACTATCTTTATCAACATCAGCACGATAAAAATTTTAACGGGCGCATGGTATTAGTTTTATTAGACGAGATGAATTTAGCGAGGGTGGAGTATTATTTCAGTGATTTTCTCTCGAAATTAGAGACAAGACGCAATAAATCTACTTATTTAGACATCGAAGTCGGCAGTATCAAACTTCCCGAAAATGAGAGAAGGGTGATAATTCCCGAAGAATTTTTGTTTGTCGGCACAATGAATGAGGATGAAACTACTCAATCTCTTTCGGATAAGGTATTAGATAGAGCAAATGTTCTTACTTTTGGACAACCTACAGAATTAAAGTTAAGAGGTGACAAAAAAGCAAATCCTCCCATTCCCACAGAATACTTATCTTGGAATGATTTTAAGGGTTGGATGAATGAGCCAATACAGGGGAATACTGATAGAGTAAAATATTATATCGATCGAGCCAATACTATTATGGAGCAATTAGGTCGTCCTTTTGCGCATCGAGTCTATCAAAGTATCGCTAAATATGTGGCGAATTATCCTAATGCAAATAATGATCAGTCTATCATGAAAAGTGCGATCGCTGATCAATTTGGACAAAAATTATTACCTAAATTAAGGGGAATAATGGTAGATGATAGCAACGTAAAACCTCATTTAGATAGCCTAAAATCTTTAATTAATGAGTTGCAAGACGAGCCTTTAAATCGTGCTTTTGACAAGGCTTGTGAAGGGCAATATGGACAATTTCAATGGAAAGGAATGGTTTATTAATGAATAGGTAATATAACAATTTTAAAAAAGAGGAGAATGGAGAATTGAAAATGGATAATTGAGAATTAACACCCTAATTCTTTTTTACTTTTTACTTTTTACTTTTTACTTTTTACTCATTAAAAAATTATGCTTTTTTATGCTAGTTTAACAGATTATTTATTTAATCGCTCTTATCAATTTAAGGGAGATAATTCATTGTATGTGCGAGGGTGCGATCGAGGGGTGTTAGTATTAGAAAATGAGGAGTTAAAATCAGAGTATAACTTTTTAATCAAAAGAGATGAGGGAGTTTATGAAATAGGTTTTCCTTTGGTAGAAGTGGCAGATTGGGAAAGTCATAAAACTCTGACAAAATCCATCATGATTGAAACGAATAAAGAGGAGATATTTTATCTGACTTTAGAAGATGAAATTTTTGATGAAACTCAAATTAATAACGATGAAAATTTAGCCTTTCATTTACAAGAAGAATTAGGCATAAAATATGATAAAAAAACTGCCGAAATCATTAGTTTATTCATAAGTTTGTTTAGGATTTCTTCCGCAGATTATCGACAGGCTTTATATCCCTTAACAATTTTCGATTCTTTAACACAATTAAGCGAAGAAGATGCCCGTTTACCTCTTATTTTAGCCTTAAATAAACGCTATGAATTAAGACATAAGTTACAGCTAATTGCACCAAAATTACGATCGCAACTTAATCGCAAAGCAGAGATGATGCCATTAGGAAATATTCAAGAAATGGATGCTTATTGTCTGCGAGATTATGTGAAAAAACCGGGAAAAGATGCCATAGAAAAAGCAGGTGCGAGACAAGAATTAATGGGCATAAAAAGGTATCAAAATTTTAACACCCCAGAGAATAGATTTTTAAAAAGTTTTTGTGACTTATTACACTTACATTGTCGAGATTATCGAGATAGTTATTATGATTCTGAAGCAAAATCTTTAGAAACTGCTATTAATCAATTTAGGCAGGAGGAAGCGGTAAAATCAATTCCTATATCGGCAACTTTTACGGGAAAACCTAACTATGTTTTGCAACAAAATCCTATTTATCGCAGTTTTTATCAAGCCTATCAAGACTATTTAAAAAGACGTAGTGAGAAGGAAAAAATCTGGAGTTTTCGTAACAATTTATTCATTGATTTAGTGGCACTTTTATTATTAGCTAGTTTACTTAATTTAGAAGGAAGTTATATTCAACCTTTAGATACTATCAATATTTTAGATGTGCCTAGTTATGGTAAATATTTAAAAGAATTAGATGATAAATCTTTAAGGGTATCATGTTTTTTAGAAAAGATGGTTTTTTCCTTTGATATTCAACGTCATCAAGACATCAAAAAAGGAGATTTAACTTTAACAGTGTCTCGACATCTTTTCGGAAATCCTCAAGCAAATCCTGATGTCGTGATTATTCCTATATGGATTTTTTGGCATAAACCCTCATTAAAAATTTTAGAAGATATTAAACAAATATGCGATTTTCCAGTGGTAATTTATTTCACAGATTTTAATCATAATAAGGAGGATAACTTATCTAATCTTACTTTAATTTCAATTCCCGATCCTCTTGAGGAAAATTTAGAAATGGCTGTCACTTTGTTAACTCAAGAAATTTGTTATTGGTTAGAAGAATGAAGAATGAAGAATGAAGAATGAAGAATGAAGAATTAAGTATCGATAAAACTTTCTAATTTTTTCTTTTTAAATGTCATAAACTTTTTTTCTTGTTAATGGCATATTTACTTCTAAGTCAGCGACTAACCAATCAAATTCTTGATCTAAATTATCTAGTTTATTTTCATTTTCTATTACTTCATTATAATCAGAAATTAACTGAATTTGATATTTTTTATTAATAGTTAAATTTGGGGAGATTTCAGGTTTAAAAACTTCACCATCAAAAATTACTGTAATTAATTGATTCATGGCTTTTTATCTTTTAAATTTTATTTTATTATACTCGATAATAATGAATAATTAGCGACTATTACTTAACACCTATCAACTATTCACTATCAATTATGAATTTAACTTTAGAAATACTCAAAAGAATTGAAGAAAAACCCTTTACTTTTATTCCTGAAAGACTGTCATTAAATTTACCTACCTATAACGGCAATTTTCCTTTTCATCCTCAGCAAAAACAGGCAATCGAATTATGTCTTTCTAATTCTCCTTTAGTCACCATCGCAGGAATATCAGGTAGCGGTAAAAGTTCGATCGTGCCTATCATAACAAATATTGCTTTACAGAATCAAAAATCTGTCTTAATTGTTTCTAACAGCAGTTTTAAGCCTTATCAAAATCTTTCCCTGATGCCTTTATCCATCACAGGAGAAAATCAGACAGAATATAGACAATTATTTAAGACATGGTTAAGAGAAAATTTGACGAATCCTAACCTTAATTTTATGCCTAACTATCTCCAGTTCGATCGACTGTTTGAGAAAGTAGTAAAAAATAGCGAGAAATGGCTAAATATTTTAGACAAAAACGACATAAATTTATTAGCAAAAGTGGTTAATCAAGAATTTCCCCAAGAAAGTAAAACTCGTCAACTATTATTAGTCAAAAAAATTCAACAATCGAGACAATTATTAACAAGAAAAGAATCATTAAAACAGACTTATCAAAATCTTTCCGATACAGCCTTAGAAGAATTAACAACTATGGCGATAAACTCCCTAAAAATTCCTGTAATTTGTCAAGAAAAGTATCTTCCATTTTTAGAAAATCAAACCTTTGACTTAGTTATCGCCGATGATAGCCATAACTTAGAGAAAGAAACCATCAAAACTTTAACCAAGTATAGTCAAAAGCTAATTTTTTTAGGAAACTTATTTCCCCGTAAAGATAACGAGTTTTATCAGCTATTTAATTCTTTGTCTGTTGCCTATCGTATAGAAATGAAGCAAAATTATCGCCTTAATTCACAACTGGCTTTAAAAATTTTACCCTTTCTTTATCCTGAGAAAAGTTATCACCAATTTAACCAGTGGAATCAAAACATTTTTCGAGGAGAAAAAAGTCCATTAATTTGGCATGATGTGGTTAATAATGATCAATTATGGTCAATTTTACAGGATAAGCTATTAAACTTTAATCATAATTATCAGATAGTGACTTTTAGTCAAAATACTCGTCATATCCTGCAACAACAATTAACTAATTTAGAAATTAATACTTCCATCAAATTAACTCAAGAATGTCAGGGGGAAGAATGGGAAAATCTTTTAATTATTTGTGATAAAACCGACTCTTATCAAATTAGTCACCAAGACTTACATTTAGTCTTAACTAAGGCAAAAAATCAGATTATCATTTTAGGAGATAAGACTCATTATGAAAAATCAGTTTTTGCTAATTTATTCCATAACAACGCATTTTACGTTATTCGAGATTTAACTTTAATTTAAAGTGATAAGTTTTTTCTCTCGCAAAGGCGCAAAGACGCAAAGACACAAGCACACAAAGTTTTTGATACATTAAGTTAAATAAGGATAGCATCATGAAAATAGTTTGGAAAATTAAAGGCAAGTATCGCAGATTCATTTCTGATAATCAACCAATACCAGAAACCAACTTAGATGATTTAGTCGAGAATATTTATAGTATTGCTAACCAAGAAAAAATTTACTCTATCCCGAAAATTCATCAAGGTTTTGGTTTAAGTCTTTTATCCGAAGACAGTTTTCAAACTCTGCTAACAAAAAAAGTCACTAACTCTTCTCTACTGAGTAAGAATATCTTGCCTCCTTTATTAACTTCTTCTTCTGCAAACTTACAACCTCTCAAATTTGTTTATCAATTTATTCCCGAAACAGAATCACAATTTACACCTTTTTTTCTTAATGTGGATGATTCTCAAATTCCCCATAATTTAAGAGACATTACCGAAGGCTTTTATCATCTCGACTTATTCTCTAATAATATAGACAATCCTTTCCTAGAAAATATCAAAACTTTAGCAGTTAATCGATTACAGTTTAGTCTGGAAAATAATCCCCTCGCTGTCATCGAAACCTTTGTTAAAAATCCAGAGACTCAAGAATTTTCTGTTTATCTACCTAATAACTGTATCGCTATTTTTTCTCGTCAAGAATTATCACCTCAGCAAAAAGAAGCCATTGCAATTTTAACTAACAACCCCAAAACTTCTTCCCATAATCCTCTTGTTATCGACTATCAGAAAAAACACGGTATTATCCCTTCTTTTTCTATCGAAAATCAAACTCAAATTCTCGATTTGCCTCAAATTTACATCGCAAAAGGCAATCATCGTCAATTTTTGCAGTCATTAATAGATAATGCTAAACAATTTCTGTTAATTAGTAGTTATCGCCTTGAAGATTTGGAAATAGTCAATTTAATCGCTAAAAAAAGTCAAGAATTACCCTTCGGAGTATGGATATTAACAGACTTGAGTGAACAAGTGCAAGATCGAGTTGATTTTAATATGGATGATGAAAATGATAACTCTGAATATGTACAGTCCGATCGACTTAAGCAAGAATGTTTACAAATTTTATTAAAAGCTAAAATCAGATTTCGCAGTGGCAATTTTCACCTTAAAACTTATATTAGCGAACAAGGGGCTTATTTGGGTTCGTGTAATTTGACGGGAGGAAGTTTAAATCGCAATCTCGAAGGCGGAGTCATCTGGCAACATAATCTCCAACATCAATTTTTAATCGATTATTTTCATCATCTTTGGCAGGAGGAAACCACCGCTAAAGCTATCCCAACCGCTAAAGGTTATCGCATCGAAAGTTTAATCCCTTCTCAAGCTAAATCACCTGAAAATAACAACTTTTTAAATTACTATCAATATGAAAAAGATTTGATGATTTCTTTAGCAAAATTTAAGGAGAATCCCCAAGGAAAAGTTATCATTCTCACTCGTAACTTTATGCCGAATAGTCAATTACTAAACCTTATCAAAAAAATTCCTCATCTCATTTTTTATTGTAACTTTAACAGTAGTGACTTAAAGGCAACAAAAATTTATCATCTTCATAGCAAAATTGTTTTAATTGGAAGTCAAGTTGCCTATCTCAGTAGTCAAGATTTTGCTTTTACTCATTCTCCTTTATTTGACTTAACTTATAAAACTACTAACCCTGAAGAAGTTAAACAAATTTATCAACAAATTAAACAAACTTTATCTAATTAACTCAACTTTTAATTTAATACCATGACTAAATTTTTTAACCTAGAATCTTATCTTGAATGTTGCCAATACGCTTCTATTTTTGATGAATCTTCTGAAACATTAATCCCCCCTAATCATTCTTTACCTCTTTCCTATAAAAATTTTTATCATGATTATAGCCATAGAGAATTTTTACCGATTCCTGTGATAACTTCTGATTTTCCTTCACAATTAAAACCTCGTGATAACCCCATCATAAAACATTTTTTAGGCTTTTCGATCGAAGATAATAATTCAGACTCTATTTTTATTATCAGGGAAGCAAATTCTTTAGTTTTAAGAGTCTTAAATTCTGCTTATCTTTATAGTAATATTTATGCTTATTGGAGTTATTCTAATCAATTAGAAAATTACGCTCAATCAGGTAAACCTATTATCATTTATGATTTTAACAGTTTTACTCCTCAACAAATTACTCCCCTAACTTTTGAAAACTTGTCTAACTCTACTCATCCTATTCCTATAATTGATACTCGCAATGTTGAAAAATATCAATCCTTAAATCTTAATCTTAATTATGAAGATATTTATAATAATATTTGTGAACAATTTGCTAATAAAATTATCCGTCAATGTAAAATTGATATTCGGTATCTTCAAGAAACTGTTAAATATGTCAAAGCTATCAATATTTTTTATCAGATTAATCATCATACTGTCAATTTACCGTTACTAATAAAAGTCAATAATAACTATTATCAATATAACCTTGAGGTTAATGATTTAGCAGAAATTATTTGGCAGTATTTTCCCTTAGAAAAATTAAGAGAAATAGTTAACAATAATCAAGAAGAATATAACTTCGTTATTTTAACTAACTATAGCAGAATATCTAGCGTTTATCATACTTTAAGTCAGGAGTTTATTCTTGCTAATACTGAGGAAAATAATTTTGAAAATATTTGGCAAGAAACTAGACAAAAACAATTCCCTCTTTATGGGCAACATTTAGATAATATTAGCTTTTTTGTGCGCCGAAAAGGAGAAGATAAAGATACGGAAATTAGTCTCCCTTCTCAAATTTGTTATGAAGGAGAAAAAGAAGTAATTGTCTATGGAGAATATCTCAATAATCAAGGAATTATAACTAATGAATTTTCTATATCAACTTCTCCCATTTTTTTACCTTTTACTATTAACCAACAACCTTTAATTAATGATGAAAAAGAGCAAATTTATCAAATTAATAATCAATATTTTGACACAACACCCGAATTAAAAATTAAGATTCGCTTTCGTCTTCAACCCGGATTAACCCCTAAATTAGAAATTATTGATCAATTCGATCGAATTTTAACATCTTCTTTGCTCGATCGGCCAGAAATTACTTTAGGTTATATTCCCTATGATAAAATATCTAATTTTCGCCAAGAAATCTCTGAGAGAGGTTGGGTAAAGTTATCAGAAAATAAAGCTATTTTATTGGAAAAATTAAAATTATGGGAAAGTATATTAAGTATTTCTGATTTATTAGAAAAAGCTAATAAAATTAAACAATTAAGATTAACTAAACAAGATGATTTTCCTATTATTTTAACTATAAATGATGATAATTTTGAGCA
This sequence comes from Geminocystis sp. CENA526, assembly GCF_050753365.1. Lineage (NCBI taxonomy): Bacteria > Bacillati > Cyanobacteriota > Cyanophyceae > Chroococcales > Geminocystaceae > Geminocystis > Geminocystis sp. CENA526. The sequence continues at coordinate 25,905 of NZ_JBLZFY010000021.1, read as the reverse complement.
AGAATATTTACTAAATTTATATAAATTTATTGAAAATATTGTAGATGAAAGTTTATCAGCATTAGGTAAAAAAATGCCATCATCGATGAATAAAGACACAAAAAATATGATTAATTATGCCCATAGAGATATTTTATTATTTCTAGGAAAAAGCTATAGCTTAACACAAAATATGTCATTAAATTTCCTGTTTGATAATAATAGATTAATGAGTAATATGGAGATTCTACCTTCTGGTATTAGAAAACAATATAAAATCAAAAATTTTGAAATTCATCTGCAAAATATTGCCAGAATGTCTTGTACTTTATCGAAACAGAAACAATTTATCAATTTATTTAATCTTTATTGTGAGACAAAAGGTAAAAATTTTTACAAAATAGACGATTATCTTTGGGGTTATGCGAGAATTTTAGTCTGGTATTTTGATTTTAATAATTCTGAGAAATTCTTAGACTATAAACAACATTTTCAAGATATTATTACCCATGCTTTAACTCTTAATCCTCGTGATAATAAGAATAATAGTTATCTACAAAATGCTTTAATTACTCTCATTTATTTACTGACTTTTCGAGAAAAAGATGCTGATTTTGTGAAAGAAAATTCTACTCTTTATCATCAAAGCAAAGAATTATGTAACAATTTACGATATTATCCTATAACGACAAAACAAGTAAAAATTAATATACCTTTAAATGAGTTTTTTGAAAAAATATTAGATGGAAATATAACAGGAATAGAAGTGGAAAGTATTATTAATATTTAAACTTATTCATTTGATAAATTTGGTTATTATACAAAAGTTTTAGATGTTATTTATTATTAATTTGTCATAAAACCTAGTGCGTTCTAGCTTATCATCAAAAAACTGTTTGAGCAACCTTTCATTTACAAAAATTTAGTAAGACTGCTTAGAATTGTTAATTGTTAATTGTTAATTGTTAATGAGATTTAGGATTTAGTAGCAAGTTCTGAGTTTACTACATCTTGAGCAGAAATATTGTTCACTCCTGCTTCTAAAGATGCTTTTAATACTAAACTGCTACTGACAGATTTATTGGCGATCGAAACGATGGGATTCGATAAAATACCAAGTACAGAAGTAGCAATCAATAAAAACACCAACGCCACTTGAATCGGGCGCATTCCTCTGACATTCCAACGGGTAGGAGGATATTTTTTCACTACGTCTGACATTTCGTGAGGTTCTTTTACTACCATCATTTTCACGACTCGAATGTAATAGTAAATAGAAATAACGCTAGTAACTAAAGCCACTAAAACAAGGCTATAAAGCCCATCCTGCCAACCTGCCCAGAAAATGTAAATTTTGCCAAAAAATCCTGCTAAGGGGGGAATACCGCCTAAAGAAAGCAGACACAGGCTTAATCCGAGGGTTAATAGGGGGTCTTTTTGATAGAGTCCTGCATAATCACTAATTTTATCTGTACCTGTTCTCAAGGAGAAAAGAATAATACAGGCAAATGCACCTAAGTTCATAAATAGGTAAATAAACAGGTAAAAGATCATACTAGAGTAACCTGCTTGAGTACCTGCGACTAAACCAATCATCACAAAACCTGCTTGACCGATCGAGGAATATGCTAACATTCGTTTCATGCTAGTTTGAGCTAAGGCTACTACGTTACCTAATACCATACTGAGGATAGCTAAGGCAGTAAAGATAAAGTGCCATTGTTCGGTGACAGGTGCAAAGGCGGTAACTAATAATCTAATAGCGATGGCAAAACCTGCGGCTTTTGAGCCTACAGAGAGGAAAGCTACCACAGGAGTGGGCGAACCTTCATAAACATCTGGAGTCCACTGGTGAAAGGGTACAGCAGAAATTTTGAAGGCGATACCTGCAACCATAAATACTAAGGCAATGGCTAAACCAAGGGATTCTAAGCCTTCTCCTGCTTGTATTGTAGTGGCAATGGTATTGATATTGGTCATGCCTCCTGATAATCCATATAGTAAGGATGAACCATAGAGGAAAATAGCGGAACTCGCAGCACCAATTAACAAATATTTCAAAGCGGCTTCGTTCGATCGAGGATCACGCTTCATGTATCCTGTCATTAGGTAAGAGGAGATACTCAACATTTCTAAAGAAACGAAAATCATCACCAATTCTGACGCACCACAGAGAAACATTCCTCCTAGGGTAGCGGTTAACATGATACCGATAAATTCTGCGAGGGAAGTACCAGTATTTTCAATATAAGCGATCGACAGTAGAATAGTGATAGCGGTAGATAAAGCGACAATGCCACGGAAAACGATGCTTAAATTATCCGCAGTAAAAGAGCCGATAAATGAAGTAGGATCAGGATTATCCCAACCATAGACTAAGGCAACCACTGAGGCAACAAGTCCGCCAATTGCCACATAAGGCAAAAGACTAACAGATTTACGCCCAAAAATTAAATCAACAATTAAAACCAATAATAAAGTAACGATAACGATTCCTTCGGGAAGGATAGCCGTAGCGTTCAATTGACTAGCAATTTGACTAGAAAAATCCATAATTAATCAATTTGATAACTCTCAATTAGTAATCTTACCTGAAAATCGATGAATCAATGAATAATTAGGGATTGCTGAAAAAGTATTTTGATAAAGATAGGCAAAAGGTAAGAGCTTTTAACAGATTTACTAAAAAATATCTGGAATATATTTGATTTTTAGAGATTGCTTTGTATCCTTGCAATGACGGATAGGATTCGATCGAGTTGGAGATTGCTTCGTGCCTCGCAATGACGGAGGAGGAGGCAGTTCGATCTAGTTTGAAGGGGATTGCTTCGTTACCTCGCAATGACAAGGGGAATTTGATCCATTTTTGGTTTATAAATTAGGTTCGATCGTTATCATTTAACCAATTTTCTAAATCTTCTATACCCTTAAAATCCAGTAGTGCTTCTCCTAAAGATTCTAACTGAGGAATGGACATCGATCGAACTTTTGCTTGTAAATCATTACTCAGATTACCACAACGGCGTGTTAACAAGCGGATAACCATGTTTACCTCTCCAATTTGTAAGACTTGTTGATAAAAACGAGTTTGAGTCACGTCTGCTTCTCTTAGGTTAATCATTTTTTGTATCTCCTCGATCGATAATTTAGGAAATTTATTTACCAGTATAGCCTCGATTAAATCTAATCTTAAGTTGAATTGTGCTTGATTTTCGGCACTTTCTAAAATGCGATTCGCTTCCGATACGGCTTGATTTTCGGGAGTAACTATTAATTTTAATAAGGCTAAATTTGGGCTTAAATTTTCTTGGCTTAATAAGTCCGATAAAAACAATCTTTGGACTCGATTATCTAGCAAATCTTGATAGGGTTTTTCAATACCTAAATCTTGGTTTCGATCGTTTAATATCAATAATCCTCGCCAATTTCGTTTGACTTTATACTGATGAATATAGACAAATATCCCACCAAAATAACGACTGTAAAATTCGCTATCATTTTGCATTTGTGCTTCGAGAAACACTAAGGGTACATTATCATTATTTCCAAGGGGTGTTAATAATCCATCCAGACGAAATTCTTTTTCTTTTACTACGGGGGCTTTATAATCGAATTGACTACCTTCGGGAATTTCTGGTAACAATTCCCAAATTAGACTCGGTTGATTTAAAAAGATACGGTAAAATAACTTATCGGTTTTCATAATTTTTTTACTGAAATGTTGGGTTACACTTCGTTAACCCAAGCTACGTTAAGAAATTTCGTTATTAGTTAACCAATTTTCTAAATCTTCAATACCCTTAAAATCAAGTAACGCTTCTCCTAATGATTCTAACTGAGGAATGGACATCGATCGAACTTTTGCTTGTAAATCATTACTCAGATTGCCACAACGACGAGTTAACAAGCGGATAACCATGTTTACCTCAGTAATTTGTACAACTTGTTGATAAAAACGAGTTTGGGTAACGTCTGCTTCTCTTAGGTTAATCATTTTTTGTATCTCCTCGATAGTTAATTTAGGAAATTTATTTACCAGTATAGCTTCGATTAAATCTAATCTTAAGTTGAATTGTGCTTGATTTTCGGCACTTTCTAAAATGCGATTTGCTTCTGATACGGCTTGATTTTCGGGAGTAACTATTAATTTTAATAAGGCTAAATTTGGGCTTAAATTTTCTTGTCTTAATAAGTCCGATAAAAACAATCTTTGTACTCGATTATCTAGTAAATCTTGATAGGGTTTTTCAATACCTAAATCTTGGTTTCGATCGTTTAATATCAATAATCCTCGCCAATTTCTTTTAATTTTATACTGATGAATATAGACAAATATCCCACCAAAATAACGACTATAAAATTCGCTATCGTTCTGCATTTGTGCCTCTAAAAAGACGAGGGGTACATTTTCATTATCTTCAAGAGGTGTTAATAATCCATCCAGACGAAACTCTTTTTCTTTCACCACAGGGGCTTTATAATCGAATTGGCTACCTTCGGGGATTTCTGGTAACAATTCCCAAATCAGACTCGGTTGATTTAAAAAGATACGGTAAAATAACTTATCGGTTTTCACTTTTAAGGTTTTGTTGTTATTTTTCCCTATATTATCAGAGTTAGAAAACAGATGGAGGGTTCGATCGAGCAGCGTTGCTTTTAGCGATCGAGCCTACATCATTTTGACGGGGAGTACCAGTAAAGGTTGTACCATTAAAACTTAACCATTGGGGTAAATCAGTACCATCAGCTAAAGTTGCTGTATAGGTTAAAGTGTCTCCATCTTCATCGGTGAAAGTGTCGTCTGGAATGGTAAAATTAAAGATACTGTCTTCTAAAGTAGTTTGATCTGCGATCGCTGTATTGACTACGGGAGGAGCATTAACATTCTCGACGGTTAACTCAAAGGTATCCTCAACGGATAATGAATTTTGTGAAGTACCACGAATGGTAACTTCAGTTGTTCCAAATTGATTCTCTAAGAAATCAAGAATTAATTCATTACCGTTGATATTCACATTAACTAAATCAGGGTTAGTATTACTGACTAAAGTTTTCTCGATCGTACCGCCAATAATATTACGGAAAACATCCGTTAAATTGATAATTAAATTTTCTGAGTTTTCATCAACACTAATATCAACAATGGGATTAAGGATTGTGGGAGGAGTCTCAAGAATTAATGGTAGGATTAAATCATCTCCAACACTGGGAACTTCAAACACAACTCCATTTTCGACAAAATAGTTTGAGTAGTTAGCAAGAATATCTTGTCTTCCAGCATCACCAACATAGAGAAAAGTCTCAGGGATTAAAATACTTTCAAATCTGTATATATCCTCTCCTATATTCGCATCGGCAGGATAAGCAGAAAATGCCCAACCCTCTTCAATAAAGTTGGGGGAGTTTTGAAGAATATCGATCCTTTCTTCGTCATCGGCAAATAGATAAGTACCCGGAACGTTAAGATTTTGAAAACGATAGAATGGAATTAAGTCATCTTCTCGGGCTGTAAATACCGAAAAGGCAAATCCTTCTTCCACAAATTGAGGGTAGTTTTGAAGGATAGATTGTCTCTCTTCTTCCCCGGCAAACAGAAATGTACCAGGGCGATCGGCGTTTTGGAAGCGATATACGGAAGTGTCATCAGTAACTAAGACTCTGACAGTATTGTTTTGAGTTTCTCCTAATAAATTGGTAGCTTGGATGGTAATTTCAGCGACACCATTAGTATTGTTTTGATAATTAAGTAAGATTTCTCCATTACTATTAATGTTAGCAGTAACTAAATTAGGATTATTATTATTTTGGATGGTAAAACTTAATTCAGGTACATCTGCAACGGTGACACCCTCAAATCTCACTAAATCACTATCGTCATTGACAGGAGAATTAATCACGGGTAAATTAGTAAAAGCTGGATTTGTACCTCTAGCATCGATGGTAGATAAAGATGCGATTGAATCTATAGTATTTAAGTCATCCTGAGATAAGACTGTACCAAAGACAGTAAAACCGCCATTTTGATTATCAAGGTTACTGGCATTATCGGTTAAATTAAAAAACCATTGACTTGTAGCACTATTAGGATCGCCACCTAACTTCGCCATAGCAATTGTACCCCTTGTATTAGAGCGATTTGAGCTAAACTCGTTAACAACGGGAGAGGTTGTTTGTATATCACTCACTTCCAGATTATTAACGGTAAAACCGCCCCCTTGAATAACAAAATTAGGTAACGATCGATGGATAATAGAGTTAACATAGGCATTATTCTCAACATATTGTAAAAAATTGTTAACGGTTAGGGGTGCGCCTTGTCCATTTTGATCAAATAATAAAACGTTGATTTCTCCATTACCCAGGGTATTGTTATAGAGATTGAATGTTGCTATTTTACCAGTGGTAAAAGGATCATCAAAAAATTGAAATAGATTTAGAATAGTATCATTACTACTGGCATTGACAACTAAAGTGTTAAAAGGATTGGTATTAATAGTCATAAATTAAGAATGTAGAATGCAGAATGAAGAATTACCTAAAACCTAAAACCTATTACCTAAAACCTATTACCTATTACCTAACACCCAATTAGAGGATAATGTCATTTTTATCAAATTCGACAAAACAAAATAAATCCTCTCAGATTCCTTTAAAATGGATTTTGATAGTGCCGTTTGTGTTGCAAGTGGGTTTATCCGTAGGAATAGTCAGTTATCTATCCTATCGTAGTGGACAAAAATCGATCGAAAATGTTTCCCAAGATTTGATGATAGAAATAGGAGAGAAAATAGAAAAACATCTCGATAGTTATTTGCAAACCGCACAACAAGTGAATCTCCTCAATAAACAAGTGCTAGAAAGTGGTATTATCGATCGAACTGATTTTGAGACATTAGGCAAATATTTTTGGCAACAAATACAGCAATATAACTTTACTTATATTAACTACGGTACGGAAAAACAAGAATTTATCGGAGTGGGCTATTTTCACAATATTTTAGAAATATCTTACATTAAATCGTCAGAAATTAATACTTTATATAGTTATAAAGTAGATGAAAAAGGAAATCTTCTTTATCCTCCTGAAATTTCCCAAGGGCAAAAACCTAATGATGACGACTGGTATAATAAAGCCAAAGAAAAAGGAAAACCTCTGTGGAGTCCAATATATAATTGGGTAGATAACCCTGAAGAAATAGCTATTTCTGCCAGTGCGCCTGTATATAATTCGTCTCAAGAATTTGTTGGAGTAGTGGGTATAGATTTGAGTTTGTCTAACATTAGCAAATTTCTGCGAACTTTAGAAATTGGTAAAACAGGGCAGGTTTTTATTCTCGACAAGTCTGGTTTATTAGTGGCAAGTTGTACCCACAATCTACCCTACAAAATTGTTGATGGTAAGGCACAAAGAATCCCCGTTACCGAAATGTCTAGTGATTTGAGTCGAAAAACCGTCAATATTCTTCAATCTCAATTACCTAACTTTCCTCAAGGTATTCAAACTGAGAATAAATTTATTCAAGATTCTGGTTTATTTATTCAAGTTATTCCCTATCAAGATAGTTATGGTATTGATTGGTTAATGGTTGTCAGTATTCCTCAGTCTGATTTTATGGCGGAAATGGAGGAAAACAAACAACGGATTTTGATGGTATCGATCATAACTTTAATTACCACTACTATTATGGGGATTATTACCACTATATGGATTACTAAACCGATTATCAAAATATCTCAGGCAAGTAAATCTATTATCAAAGGAGAAGCCAAAAACTATTTACCAGAAGCTACCTCCATCAAAGAAATTAATGACTTATCCCATTTTTTCTCTATTATGGCTTTTCAGTTACAAGAAGCCCTTAAGCAGAGTGAAAGTCGTTATCGTCAAGTGGTAGAACAACAAACAGATTTCATAATTCGATCGAACCCTGACACCACCATTACCTTTGTTAACGAGGCTTTATGTGTAGCTTTAGGATGTCAAGCCGATGAAGTTATCGGCAAAAAATGGATAGATTTTGCTAATCCCGACGACTTAAAAACAACTTTAGTGAAAATAACTCAATTAACTCTTGAAAATCCTAGTTTTAGAACAGAAAATAGAGATAATCGTGGCAATGGAGAAATAGGTTGGACTCAATGGATAAATCAAGGTATTTTTAACGAAAATGGAGAATTAATAGAAATTCAATCCGTAGGGAGAGATATAACAGAGCAAAAAATAGCAGAAAGTGCCACTAAAGCCAAAAGCCAATTTTTAGCAAACATGAGTCATGAAATTCGTACTCCCATGAATGGAGTGTTAGGCATGGCGGAATTATTGTCTCTTTCTAACCTTAACCCTACTCAAAAAGAATATATCAACATTATTCAGGAAAGTGCCAAAACGTTATTAACCATCATCAATGATATTCTCGATTTTTCCAAAATAGAGTCGGAAATGTTGACACTGGAAAAACAACCTTTAAACCTTGAAGAAATCCTTAAATCCGTCTGTCAGCTATTCTCAAAACAAGCCCAAGATAATAAAATTCAGCTACACTATAGCATTAATAATTCATTACCTTGTATATTGGGAGATAGTTCTCGATTACAACAAATTTTCTTTAATTTAATCGGCAATGCTATTAAATTCACCCGTCAAGGAGACATTAATATTAAGGTAAGCTCAAATACCGTTAATTTTTCTGATAAGGAAGAAATAGAGTTGATGATTGAAGTACAAGATAGCGGTATCGGTATAGAGGACGATCGAATTACGCAGTTATTTCAACCTTTTACTCAAGCCGACTCTAGCATTAGTCGTAAATATGGAGGCACGGGATTAGGGTTAGCGATATGTAGAAATTTAGTTGCCCTAATGGGGGGTACAATTTGGGTAGAAAGTCAAGGTAAGATAGGGGGAAATCCGCCTTCAAATTGGGTATTAAAATCTCATCAGGAAAAGGGTACAACATTTTACTTTACCCTAAAAGCAATGCCTCTAATTTATGAAGTTTTACCCTCTGAGAAAATATCTTCCCAAGAAACAATAGTTAATAGTATAGATAAAGCAAAGCTCAAAATACTTTTAGCGGAAGATAATAAAGTCAATCAAAAAGTTGCCCTTCTCACCCTCAAAAAATTAGGTTACACCGCCGATGTTGCTAACAATGGCTTAGAAGTGCTGAATTTATGGGAAAAACAAGCCTATGACGTGATTTTTATGGATATGCAGATGCCCGAAATGGATGGCGTCACCGCTACTAATATTCACTATTCATTATTCATTATTCATTATTCATTACCCATTACTTCCCTTCATCAAAATACTATGAAGCCGACTCTAATTATTCCTCAAATCAAGTTAAAATGATATGGAGATATTATTAATAATTTATCAAAAATATGACCGCAAAAACTGCCCTTGAGTACGAAGCGATTATTGGTTTAGAAACTCATTGTCAACTTAATACTAATACAAAAATTTTCTGTAATTGTTCCACTAATTTTGATAGCCTCCCTAATACTAATGTTTGTCCTGTGTGTTTAGGACATCCGGGGGTTTTGCCTGTGTTAAACGAAGAAGTCTTAAACTCCGCCATTAAAGTGGGTTTAGCCATAGAAGGAAATATCGCCCGTTATAGTAAATTCGATCGAAAACAGTATTTTTATCCCGATTTACCTAAGAATTATCAAATATCTCAATATGATTTACCCATTGTCGAACATGGTAAATTAGAAATTGAATTAGTTGATCCCAAAACCAAAGAAGTTAAGAAAAAAACCATCGGTATCACTCGCTTACACATGGAAGAAGATGCAGGAAAATTAGTCCATGCAGGAAGCGATAGACTATCAGGCTCAACCCATTCCCTAGTGGATTTTAACAGGACTGGTGTACCTTTACTAGAAATTGTCTCAGAACCAGATTTGCGTAGTGGACAAGAAGCGTCTGAGTATGCTCAAGAATTGCGCCGTTTAGTGCGTTATTTAGGAGTCAGTGACGGTAATATGCAAGAAGGCTCACTCCGTTGTGATGTTAACATTTCCGTGCGTCCAGTGGGGCAAAAAGAGTTCGGTGTTAAAGTAGAAATCAAAAATATGAACTCCTTTAGCGCCATCCAAAAAGCCATCGAATACGAAATTGAAAGGCAAATTGAAGCCATCAACAATGGTGAAGCCATTATTCAAGAAACTCGTTTATGGGAAGAAGGAAACCAACGTACTATTAGCATGAGAATCAAAGAAGGCTCAAGCGATTATCGTTATTTCCCTGAGCCTGATTTACCTCCCTTAGAAGTTAGTGAAGCACAATTAGAGTCGATCGAAAAATTACTACCCGAATTACCCGCCCAAAAACGCACCCGTTATGAAGCAGAATTTGGCTTATCCGCCTATGATGCCAGAGTTTTGACGGACGATCGAGATGTCGCACTGTATTTTGAAGGAGTAGTTGCCAGTGGTGCTAGTGTCAAAGCCGCCGCTAACTGGGTAACACAAGACATCGCCGCCTATTTGAATAGCAATGTGGATTTAACCATCAATGATATTGCTTTAAAACCAGAAATGTTAGGAGAGTTAATTACCTTAATTGAAAACGGCACAATTAGCGGTAAAATTGCTAAAGATTTATTACCAGAACTCTTAGTTAAAGGTGGTTCTCCTCAAGAAATCGTAGAAAGTAAAGGCTTAATTGCCATATCTAATCCTGATGAATTAAGTGCAATTATCGATAAAATTTTAGAAGATAACCCCGATAAATTAGCACAATTTAGAGCAGGAAAAACAAAATTACAAGGGTTTTTTGTAGGGCAAATTATGAAAGAAACTGGAGGAAAAGCTGATCCAAAATTAGCTAATAAAATCCTCAATGAAAAACTGAATAGTTAATAATAAATAGTTTTAATAAATCAAAATTTTTTTTGGAAAAGTCTAATGATTATTTGGGAAAGATTTCTAGTCAAGTCCCCATTAGACCTCTCCAATAATTCAAAAAGCAATCAATTCTCAGCAACCATTGACGAATCTCAAGCTATATTTTTCATGATTTCTAACTGAAAATCATTGTTTTTGGAGAAGTCCATAGGATGAAATTAACCTTCTACATTAATAAAGGGTAATAAAGCCACCTGACGAGCTTGTTTTACTGCTGTAGTTAAATCTCTTTGTTGACGAGCAGTTAAGCCAGTGATACGACGAGGAAGCATTTTACCTCTTTCAGTGATGAACTTGTGTAATAATTCAACATCCTTATAGTCAATGGGTTGACTAGGAGGAATAGGAGATAGTCTTTTGCGAAAATAAGCCATAATTTATATTAATCCTTTTGTTACTTTAAAAATATCAGTCCAGAAATTATTTAATTTCTTTATGAATAGTATGCTTGTTGCAATGGGTGCAGAATTTTTTTAATTCTAATCTAGCGGTTGTATTACGTCTATTTTTCATGGTGGTATAACGAGAAACACCTTTAGAACGTTTATCAAGATTAGTACGACACTCGGTGCATTCAAGAGTGATAATTAAACGAACACCTTTTTTACTTGCCATTTTTTTAGTCGAGTTACTATAACAGTGATTTTATACACAATCTATTATTATCCTATACAAACTAGATTTTTGACAAGGCTTTTTTTCTGTGACATGAAGAAATCCTACTTTTTCCCACAAACTAAAGGTTTATAAGTGAGTAGGCAAAATTAATTGTATGTTTACTTTATGAAAGGCAAATCGAGGGTAGATACTAACCATAAAAAATGGATACATTTCTTGTCAATTATAGTTTCCAGTTATATCAAAATTTTACATTCTTAACAGATTTCAACCATGCCTCAAATCGATCGCCCCAAGCCGTCAAAGAGTACTCCTGTTCTGCTATTTGACGACAATCCTCACGGCGAATTTCTGGAATACGGTTAATGGCGTTGACTAATTCTTCAACACTGTCAGGAGTTACTAAAAATCCCGTTTTTCCATCGGTAACAATTTCCGCAGGACCTCCTCTAGCATAAGTGATAACAGGTACACCACAGGCTAAGGCTTCAATGGCAACATTACCAAAGGCTTCTATCCAACGGGGAGTCATTAATAAGGCTTGACAGTAGCCTAATTCTCTTTGTAAGTCCACTGTTGACAAAAATCCCTTATATTCGATCGGTGCGTTGGGATGTTGTGTTAAAATGTTGCCCCAGTAGTTTTCGTCTTGAATTTTGCCAAAAATAAGTAAGGGTATTTGAGTAATTTCGGAGGCTTTCACTGCATCTTCTAAGGCTTTTTCGGGGGCAATTCTCCCTAACCATGCCAATTTTTTTTCTGGTTTTTCCCTAAATTGATATAGAGATAAATCAATACCACTGCCTAAACATTGACAAACATCAGGAAAAGGGAAAGTTTGCGCCTGAGATTTGGTATAAACTGCGAAATTTTGAGGATATTTTTTCGCTATCTGAGCCATGATTTGATCTAAGCTATCAGATAATGATCCCATACTAATAAAATGGGCGATCGAACTATCGAAAAAAGGAGTAAGATAAAAAGGAAGCCAATCAAAGGCAAAATTAACTAAAACATCATAATTTGCTTGTACCTGTCTTGCGTATTCCCACATATTGGCTAACACCGAATTTTCAGGCATGATAGTGGGAATCTCACGGGTTTGAGTTTGGGCTGGAATATGCAAATTTCCTTTTATTTCCACTATATCAGCATGAGGAAAAGATGAACCTTGAGGCGCGACTACTTTCACAATATGATTACGCCTTTGCATTTCTTGAATCAAATTATAGATAGTTAATTCTACTCCACCGCCGATACCGGAACTTAATGCGCCCACTGGAGTCGATAAAATTAAAATTTTCATTATTTCGATCGAGATTTTTTTGCTATTTTGTTATAAATATTGGGCAAAAAGGTTTTTAAAATAATTATGCCCTTGTTAAATATCGATACGGGCAGGATGCCCGTTTTACATATTTTTTTTGATTAATTAATTACGCTTTCAATTCTTGTTTTATCGATACCTTTTTTATTTAATAAAACCCACGTTTGCAGTAAATCAGGACCGTGTAATTCCCCTGTTAAACCTAAGCGGATCGATCGCATTACTAAACCTTTTTTCACTTTTAAATCCTTAGTAATTTGTTTAACAATACCATTAGCATCATCAGAAGTCAATTCCGATTTATGGGCATTAATTACCTGTTGTAAAACCTCTTTTACTCCTTCTTGAGTTGAAAATTCTTGGGCTTCTTCTCCTAAATTAATACTATCAGTAAAGAATAATTTTGCCTCTTTTACTGCATCGGTTAAACGAGTTAAACTAGGTGCAATTAAAGCGATTAATTCTAATAACCAATCTTTATCATTATCAAGATTAATTTGATAACCTGCTTCTTGCCAATAAGGTATTAATAAAGGTAATAATTCTTCAGTAGAAATTTTGTGCAGATATTGACTATTTAACCAATCTAGCTTATCCCAATCGAATTTTGCTCCTGCTTTATTGACTCTTTCTAAACTAAATTTTGTGGAGGCTTCTTCTAGGGTAAAAATTTCTTCGGAGTCTGGAGAAGTCCATCCTAAGAGTGTCATATAATTGACTAAGGCGGGGGCAATAAATCCCATTTTACGGAAATCATCGATCGAAGTCACTCCGTCACGTTTCGATAATTTTTTGCCTTCAGAGTTCAAAATCAGGGGAGTATGGGCAAATTCTGGCACTTTCGCCCCTAATGCTTGATATAATAAGATTTGTTTCGCTGTATTGGCAATATGATCTTCCCCACGAATAACATGACTAATATTCATATCAATATCATCCACCACTACCGCTAAATTATACAAAGGTTGCCCGAAGGTGTCGCCGTCTTTTTCGGGGGTGCGCGCGATTACCATATCACCGCCTAAGTCACTACCCTGCCACGATACTTTACCCCTAATTAAATCATGCCAAACAATTTGCTCATGATCGTCAATTTTAAATCTAATGACGGGTTTTCTTCCTTCGGCTTCAAATTTGGCAATTTCTTCTGGAGATAGATTACGATGACGATTATCATAACGAGGCGCTTGATTATGGGCTTTTTGGGTTTCTCTCATCGCCTCCAATTCTTCAGATGTACAATAACAGGGATAGGCTAAACCCTTATCTAGTAAAGTTTGGATGGCTTGACGGTAATAATCTAATCTCTCTGTTTGAAAAAATGGTCCTTCATCCCAGTTTAACCCTAACCAAGTCAATCCCGACTTAATATTATCAGTATATTCGGGTTTCGATCGATCTAAATCCGTATCTTCAACTCTTAGTATAAATGTACCTTGATGATGATGAGCAAATAACCAGTTAAATACGGCTGTACGAGCTGTACCTATATGTAAATTTCCTGTGGGAGAGGGTGCAATTCTGACTCTAACGGACATAATGAATTTATATAATAACTTTGTATAACCCCCTATTTTACCTGAGTTCGATATAAAATGATGAAGAGAAGAGGTGAGTATTCGGGTATTAAGGAATAATTCTTGATTCTTAGGGATGTGCAAAAAGTAGTGTTAAACCGTTATAAAATATTTCCTCATTCCTCATTCCTCATTCCTCATTCCTCATTCCTCATTCCTCATTCCTCATTCCTCATTCCTCATTCCTCATTCCTCATTCCTCATTATTTTTTGATCCATTTTGCTAGATAATAGGTCAAACAGTTGTTTACGGTTCGATCGAAGTGAGTCAAAAAAAATCTTTAGCCAGTATAGCGGGAATAGTAGCTTTAGCCACCTTTATCAGTAAGATATTTGGTTTAGTACGAGAACAAATAGTCGCCGCCGCTTTCGGAGTTGGTACGGTGGTAAATGCCTACGCTTATGCCTACGTCATTCCGGGATTTTTATTAATTTTGCTAGGAGGAATTAATGGACCATTTCATAGCGCCCTTGTAAGTGTGTTAGCCAAACGTAATCAAAAGGATGCCGCTCCCCTCATTGAAACCATTACCACTCTTGTTAGTACTTGTTTATTAGTTGTTACAATAATATTAGTTATTTTCGCCGATCGATTTATTGATTTATTAGCGCCCGGATTAGCAACGGATGTGCGCAATATGGCAATTTTGCAACTGCAAATCATGGCACCTTTAGCGATTTTTGCGGGATTAATTGGCATCGGTTTTGGTAGTTTAAACGCCTCAGATCAATATTGGCTACCGAGTATCAGTCCTCTTTTTTCTAGCTTAACTATAGTCATTGGAGTTGGAGGTTTATTTTGGTTTTTAGGAGAAAAAATCAACAGCCCTGAGTATATTCAGTTCGGCAGTATGATGTTAGCAGGAACAACTTTAGCAGGGGGACTTTGGCAATGGTTAGCACAACAAGCCACCCAAATTAAACTCGGAATTAGTACCTTAAAATTGCGTTTCGATTGGGGGAGAGAGGGGGTTAATGATGTGGTAAAAGTCATGCTTCCTGCCACTCTTTCTTCAGGAATGCTACATATTAATGTTTATACCGATTTATACTTTGCTTCTTACATCGAAAATGCCGCCGCCGCCATGCGCTACGCAAACTTTGTGGTGTTAACTCCATTAGGCATTATTTCTAATATGATATTAGTGCCTTTTTTACCTGTATTTTCTCGGTTAGCAAGTCCTGAAAATTGGGATGAATTAAAAATGAGAATCCGTCAAGGCTTGATTTTAACGGCATTAACCATGCTTCCTCTTACTGCTATTTTCACCGCTTTATCTAATCCCGTCGTGAGAATTATTTATGAGCGAGGTGTATTTGAATCTTCTGCTTCGGCTATTGTCGCACCCGTATTATTAGCCTATGGAATTGGAATGTTTTTTTACTTAGCTAGGGATGTTTTAGTCAGAGTTTTTTATGCTTTAGGAGACGGGCAAACACCCTTTAAAATTAGTATTGTCAACATTTTTATTAACGTTGTTTTAGACTATTTATTAGTTCAAGAATTTCAAACTCAAGGTTTAGTTTTTAGTACGATCGGAGTTAATATTTTTTCTATAATTGCTATGATTTGGCTTTTACATAAACGCTTAAATGGTTTACCCTTAAAACAATGGTTTTTAATTTTATTGGGTTTAGTAATTGCTACTATTATCTCAGGTTTTGCTTGTTGGGGAAGTAACCAATTTTTAGTTTATCTCTGGGGCGAACAAGGTTTATTGATTCAATTAATTAATTTATCTATATCTAGCTTAATTGCTGTGGCAATCTTTTTCTTTATTACCATGCTTTTAAAGTTACCAGAACTAGAGATTTTATTTAGTAAAATAAGTGCTAAATTTTCTCGCTAAAAAGTTATATTATAAATATAACGATGATCGTTTAATGTTTTCGATCGTTTTGTCTAAGTACTGCCATCTTAAAAAATTATGAAAAGACGTACATTATTTTCTCTGAGTTTCTCCATATTTCCCCTAATTTTTGCCATAAATCAAACTAAATCTAATAGTGATAAACCTCAAAAAATTTCCTTATCTGATGAGCAATGGAAGCAAAAATTAACCCCTGAACAATATAATATTTTAAGAAAAGAAGCCACAGAAAAGCCTTTTTCTAGCCCTCTTAACAATGAAAAAAGAAAAGGTATTTATGCTTGTGCAGGTTGCGATTTGCCTTTGTTTAACTCTAGTACTAAATATGATAGCGGTACAGGATGGCCTAGTTTTTATGATTCGATCGAACAGTCATTAGGCACAAAAAAAGACTTTAAACTAATTTTACCACGCACAGAATATCATTGTGCTAGATGTGGGGGGCATCAAGGTCATGTTTTTAATGATGGACCAAAACCCACGGGAAAACGTTATTGTAATAATGGTTTAGCCTTAAAATTTATCCCTCAAGCCTAAAATGAACAAGATAATAGCCATCATACTTTTTACATTTTTAATTATAACACCCTTTGCCCATGCAGACACAGAAAAAGCCACTTTTGCCGGAGGTTGTTTTTGGTGTATGGAATCGCCCTTTGATAAAGTAAACGGAGTTATTTCCACCACTTCTGGTTATACAGGGGGAAACGTGAAAAACCCCACCTATAAACAAGTGAGCAAAGGAAAAACAGGTCATACGGAGTCCGTAGATATAGAATATGACAATAATTTGGTCAATTATAGCCAATTATTAGACATTTTTTGGAAAAATATCGATCCTACCGTAGAAAATCGACAATTTTGTGACGTTGGCAACCAGTATCGCAGTGCCATTTTTTATCACAACGAAACTCAAAAACAACTAGCCTTACAAAGCAAAGAAAAAGTAGCGAAACGACTGCAAAAGCCCATTTATACGCAAATCCAAGCCGTCAAGGAATTTTATCCTGCGGAAGAATATCACCAAAACTATTATCAGAAAAATCCCCTCTTGTACAAATACTATCGTTATCGTTGCGGTAGAGATCAAAGATTAACAGAAATTTGGGGAGATAATTAATTAGGGGATGCCCCATGGTATTGTGATGAAGTAATAGGTAATAGTTTTTGAGCAAAAATAACTAAAACAGCCCACTTTTTGGTTAATGTAGGGTTTGAAGAATGTTCAACCCTGTCACCATCTCAAGAATTTAACCATGTCGAAAATTCTCCACAATTAAGCCGCTAAAGGCAAGTGTAAACGATAAGGAGAAGAAGACAAGTCGCTTTGGATTAATTGAGAAAAATTATTGATGATAAAAGAGCAAGAATTAAAATATTGCGTTACCCATTGATGATACCATCTAAGTTGAAAATCGTTGAGTACTTCCGTCTCCATACCTAAATAAATTACCCTACCCTCATTGTTGATTTGGAATTTATTTAACCATTCATTATTTGGCTTGGAAGAATGCCAGTATTTTGTTACTAAACTCACCCCCAAATACTTCGCACTACAACCACTAATATAATTAATAGTTTTTAAGACATCAGCAAGAGAAACACTATTAGATTCTGCATAAATTAAGCCCATTTCTTGAAGGTTTAATTTGCCATTAAATAGAGTCTTTTTATCGTATTGTGCATCTCTAAAATAGGTTTTATTGATAATAGCAGAAGTAAAGCAAGTACCAATAAGATTAGCTTCTCCCAGATATGCTTCGGTTAAATTTACCCCTGTGAGAAAAGCATTTTGTAAATCAGCTTTGCGCAAATTTGCATAGGATAAATTACTATTATTTAAAGAGGCTTGGGTAAAATCAGCAGAACTTAAATAGGCTTTTTCTAGGTTGGTGTTATTAAGATGTGCCTGACGAAAATTAACTTTTTTGCCGTGAATACTATGAAGATTTGCACCGTGTAATTTTGAAAAACTTACATCACTTTCATCTAAATTAGTACCTTTTAAGTTAGCACCTTTTAAATTAGCACCTTTTAAATTACATTTGCTCAAATTGACATTCTCTAAATTCGCATTTTCTAAATTAGCGAAACTCAAATCACTATTTTTTAAGTTAACTCCAGCTAGATTAATTCCTTGTAGATTAGCTTTAGACCAATTATGACTGCTAAAATTTCTTTCACCTAAAAGGTAACGCTGATTAATTTCCTGTATTAAGTTACTCATAGGTTTAACCTCACTTTTCAATTCTTTCTATTTTTGATTAGCTCTAATCTAAAAAACAATTGTGGAGATTTTGTGGAGATATTCTATTTGTTTAAAATGCTTTACAAAAAAAGTTATTATAGATACAAAATAAACTCTACTTCCTATTAAGTCATAAGGTTTTTCGTCAATTTGCCTATAGAAATCATCTATTTACATTACTTAACATAAAATATTCATATCTAATTGATAAATACTTTATAAAAATAAACAAAATATTTACTGTAGTAATTCCACTAATTCTCTTAAAGTTTCGGGGGATATATTTAATTTTGGATTCAATTTTAAGGTTTTTGCTAATTGAGATAATAAGTATAATTGCTGATTCGGGTTTAAATTAAAAGTTACTTCTATTTTTTGCTCATGATTTCTTAACAAAATTAAATGATTTTTTCCTGATGGATTAGTAACTATTTCCACTTCCCCTAAAGACAAAACTGGATATTGGACTCGATCGATCGTGAAACGAATGATAATATTAGATTGAGACTGAAGATAAATGCTTAGTTGTTGATAATCGCCGTCTAATTCTATTTTTTGTGGTGTATAGCCAAATTCTTTTTCTTCCCCTTGTTTTTTCCCGTAAAGAGTAATACCTCTAATTTGAGGGGATTCTAGGGTGAATTCTTCGTCAAATCTTTGGGTTTTCCAGTCTATGTCTTCGAGGTTGCCACTTTCTGGAATTACTCTCTGGGCTAATTTTACTGGTTTTTGGTCAAGATTTGACCACCATTGACTAATTAATTGTAAATTGCCTAAGTTTTCAGGATTTTCGCTTTTTGTTTGCCAGATAATTTTTTGATTCATTTCGATCGAACCCCCTTAAGAATGTAGAATTAAGAATTAAAAATTAAGAATTAACATCGAATTCTTTTTTACTCATTACTCATTACTCATTCCCCATTACTCATTACTCATTACTCATTACTCATTACTCATTACTCATTACTCATTCCCCATTCCCCATTCATTTTATGATAAAGTGATCCATGATGTGATTATCTTATTGTTAATACCTATTTTTTGGTTAAATTCACTATGATTAAAACTGCTGTGGGTGAGAATCTTGATTATACAACTTTAAAACGAGAATTTCATGAGATAATTAGTCGTGATTTTGAACATCTCGATCGAGTTGAAATAGATTGTTTTCAGGAAGATAATTATTTAGTCATTTTAATTAGTGAAAATATTCCAGAATTGCTCGATCGAATTAAAGATATATTAACAGGATACCAAATTATTGATAACTTTATAATTCGCAATATCAATGACAAAGAGATAATTTATTATGATAGCATTGACAATAGTTCGGAAGATATAAAAAGAAGTAATTATTATAATTCTCAAAACTTTTCAGTCGGTTTTATTATTTCTATTTTAGGAGTATTATCATTAGGAATTGTCGGCATTTTTTATTATTTTACTCGCCCTTGTGTTTTGGGAGAATGTACTGTGATTGCCGAAACTAAAACTTTAATTTTAGAAGACTTTAAAGAGAATACTCAAGATTTAAACCAAGAAAATATCAAAAGTTTACAAGTAACTTTAATTGAGGGAATTAATGAGTTAAAAAGAATCCCCTCTTGGTCAAAATCTCATAAAGAAGCAACTTCTGCTATAGTAAAGTACCAAGAAGATGTTAAGCAATTAGATAATTTATTACAGGCTTTACAATTAGAAAATAACTCAAAAAGTTTAACTAATAATCTTCCTTTATCCTTAGATGAATGGACTAGAGTTAAAGATTTTTGGCAAGAATCGATCGACTTAATCAATACTTTAACTATAGAAAGTTTACAAAACTTTAAACAAGAAAAATTAAATCTTTACCAAAGTCAATTAACTATTGCACAAACTAATATTGATAAAGAAAAACAAGCGGAAGAAAACTTAATCCAAGCCCAAAATTTAGCTCAACAAATTGAAACCCAACAAAAAGAAATTACCAATTTAACTGACTTAGAAAATATTGAACAAAGTTGGCAAACTGCTATTAAACAAATAGAATCGATCGAACCTTTAACGAAAGCCTATCAGGAAAAAGAAAGTATTTTAAATAATTATCTAGTCAATTTGATAGAAATACAAAAGCGAATTGCTTATGAAAAAAATGCCGTAAATCAAAAAAAACAAGCCGAAAAGACTATTAATTTAGCCTTAGATTCTCAAAAAAATAATCAATGGACAAAAGCTGTATCCTATTGGGAAAATGCCTTAAACGAAGTCAAAAAAATTCCGACGGAAACTTTTATTGCTTCCGAGAGTAAAACCTTAGAAAATAATATTACAAAACAGCTAGATAAAGCCAAACTAGAACTTAAACAAGCTATTGTTAGACAAGAGATTAAAGCAGAATTAGAAACCATCTGCAATCAAACTGAATTAAAATGTAACTACAGTATTGACAATAATAGTATTAAAATATTTTTAAATCAAGAATATTTACAAAAAATATCTACTCTATCAAATCTGAATAGTTTAACCAATAATGATGCACAGAAACAACAAGTAAATACTCATATTGAACAAGTTGAAAAAAATTATCAATATCTCAGTCAGAAATATAAAATGCTTGTAGAAGTATATAATCCTCAACGACAATTAATTATGATTTATAATACGCCTTTTTAGCTTGATTAAATATTTGTAAAAATTGATGCTAAATACAATCCTCTATGTACTCTATAATGCTGAGGTCAAAAATTGAAAAGAGGAAAATGTTAAAAATCAACACAAATCGCAAAAGACTCAATATATTTATTAATAAAATTAAAAAATCTTCTAGTTGGCAAGGTTGCGTTGTATTAAGTGCCATTCTATTATTAAGTTCCAGTTATGCGGTATATGCTCAAGATACCCCTTCAGATTTAACAGCTATTACCAGTGAATTAAGAGTAGGTTTAGATACCTTATGGGTTGTCTTAGCTTCCGTGTTGGTTATTTTAATGAATGCTGGTTTTGCCATGTTAGAAACAGGTTTTTGTCGTCGCAAAAATGCTGTCAATATGTTATCGAAAAACTTGATCGTTTTTGCCGTATCTACGATCGCATTTTGGGTTTTGGGTTTTGGCTTAATGTTTGGAGATGGTAATGGTATCATCGGTTTACAAGGATTTTTCTTGAATGGTGCTGATAATAGCCCTGCAGTTGATGACGCTTATAGAGGAGTTTATAGTGCCTTAAGTTGGGCAGGAGTACCCCTGTCGGCTAAATTCTTATTTCAAGTCGCCTTCGCCGGTACAGCCGCTACGATCGTATCTGGGGCGGTGGCAGAGAGAATTAAATTTATCGATTTTGTTTTATTCAGTGTCTTTTTAGTCGCTATTCCCTATCCCATTATCGGGCATTGGGTATGGGGAGGCGGTTGGTTAGCCCAGATGGGTTTTCAGGATTTTGCAGGTTCAACTGTCGTGCATTCTGTAGGGGGATGGTGTGCTTTGACAGGAGCGATCATTTTAGGTCCTAGAATGGGAAAATATCCCGCAGGGGGAGGTATAATGCCCTTACCCGGTCATAACTTAAGTATTGCTACCCTTGGTTGTTTTATCCTCTGGATAGGTTGGTTTGGTTTCAACCCCGGTTCGACTATGGCAGTCAATGAAGATATTGCCTATATTGCCGTTGTTACTAATTTAGCCGCCGCTTCTGGTGCTATTACTGCTACTATCAGCAGTTGGATTTTAGCAGGAAAACCCGACTTATCTCTAACTATTAACGGTATTTTGTCTGGATTAGTGGCAATTACCGCAGGATGTTCTATGGTAAGTTATTCCAGTGCTATCCTCATTGGTGCGTTAGCGGGGATTTTAGTGGTTTTTGCTGTTTATTTTCTCGATAGTCTCAAAATTGATGATCCAGTGGGTGCGATTTCTGTACACTTAGTTAATGGAGTATGGGGTACGATCGCAGTGGGGCTATTTGCTGATGCCTTAATTACAGGAGATGACAATATATCGGGATTGTTTAGCAGTGGTAATTTTAACCTATTAGGCTCTCAATTATTAGGTATCATTACCATTGGTATCACTATGATTGTTTTTAGTTTTCTATTTTGGAATATTTTAAAAGTTACCCTAGGCTTAAGAGTATCCCAAGAAGAAGAATATTTAGGTTTAGATATAGGTGAGCATGGTATGGAGGCTTATAGTGGCTTCTTAGAGTTAGAAGGTGAAATGGGAAGCATTGACGGAAGATAATGAGGAATGAGTAATGAGTAATGAGTAACGAGTAATCAGTAATGAGTAATCAGTAACGAGTAAAAAAAGAATTGGATGTTAATTCTTCATTCTCAATTCTTCATCACAAATAAGCTATAATCTAATAAGTTAAGTTGAACATACCTTGACGATCGAATCTTTCTAGGAATCATTCCTAAGAAACAGACATCGAGTGTCAAAGCTCAAGTAAAAAAATAGTCAAGCAATATCCAAAAATAATTAAGGGTTGTTATAAATTCCCATTTACTGTATTCTATAATATATAAAAGACTTTTACTGTAAGCATTTTGACTGAAAATGATTTGAGTTGAAAATTTTACTACTAGGACAATTTAACTATTCCGACAAAATTAATTCCATCGGTACAAGAGGCAATTATTGGTTCGCACCGTGTGCCTTCTTGTCATAATTAAACCTTAAAACTAGATGTAATTAATGTTGCCTGTTTACATCCTATCAGTAACAAAATAAGTAAAGTTTATCTAACTTTCTTGTTGTAATAATGTTCGATCGAAAGGAAGAAGAAATAGAGACTATAAAATATTAAGACAAGATTTCAGACAATTTTCCCTAATAACTCTTTGTGAGATAAAACTGATGTAAAAACCTTAATTGACTTTATATGTAAGTCCAGCTACCAGATAAATAGTTTGATTTGGAGAAAGATTTAATAGCTTAGATTTGCTGATTTTTAGCTCCATGAATAACTAGCAAGATTTTATCCCAGAAAAAGAACAAGAGGAAAATATTATTACTGACAATCTCAAAGAAAATATAGACTCTATATTATTCTCAAAAATAATTTGAATTATCTTAAATAATGCCACAATAAACCCCATGAAACTTAGTAAAAAAGTCTTTGGGAATAAAAATTGTAGCAAAAAAAATCTCGTACATCAGAGCAATAGCAAAATAAAAATTAAACTATTATCAAATTTTTTGAGGAAATTGAATGCCAAAACAAATAATTATTGCAGAAAAACATCACATAGCCGCAGTATTTGCTGAAGATCAAATTCAAGAATTAGTCGTTGCCACAGGAAATCAACAGGTAGGAGATATTTATTTAGGTACAGTAGAAAACGTCATTTCAGGTATAGATGCGGCTTTTGTTAACATCGGCGATGCAGAAAAAAATGGTTTTATTCATGTAACAGATTTAGGTCCTTTACGCCTACGAAAAACCGCCGGGGCAATTACAGAATTATTGTCTCCTCAACAAAAAGTATTGGTTCAAGTAATGAAAGAACCTACAGGCTCAAAAGGTCCTCGTTTAACGGGAAATATTAGTCTTCCAGGACGTTATCTGGTACTAATGCCCTACGGTAAAGGGGTTAGTTTATCTCGCCGTATCAAAAATGACAATGAGCGTAATCGATTGAGAGCGTTAGCTATTTTACTCAAACCCTCTGGTATGGGCATTTTAGTGCGTACTGAAGCCGAAGGTACAGCCGAAGAATCCATTATTGAGGATTTAGACTTATTACAAAAACAATGGGATAAAATCCAACAAGAAGCGAATTATATA
Organism: Geminocystis sp. CENA526; assembly: GCF_050753365.1. NCBI lineage: Bacteria > Bacillati > Cyanobacteriota > Cyanophyceae > Chroococcales > Geminocystaceae > Geminocystis > Geminocystis sp. CENA526. The sequence goes on along the minus strand of NZ_JBLZFY010000021.1, from coordinate 1,602 downwards.
AGCGCTCCTGCCCTCTTAAATCGGGATGATGATTTCATTCAAAGGGTATTGCGAGATATGTACACCGATGACGTTAATCGCATTGTGGTGGATTCGGAAAATAGCGTTAAAAGGGTGAAAAAACAATTAATGAATTGGGGGGCAGGGCAATCACCTGACGGGGTTTTTATTAATGCTCATCAAGAATCTATCCCCATTTTAGATTATTTTCGAGTTAATGCCGCTATTAAAGAGGCTTTAAAATCAAGGGTTGATTTACCTTCTGGGGGTTATGTAATTATCGAACCAACGGAAGCCTTAACGGTAATTGATGTCAACTCTGGTTCGTTTACTCATTCTGCTACTTCCAGAGAAACGGTATTATGGACTAACTATGAAGCGGCGATCGAAATTGCCCGTCAATTAAAACTGCGTAACATTGGCGGTGTAATCGTGGTGGACTTTATTGATATGGACACCCGCCGAGACAAACTCAAATTACTAGAACATTTTAACCGAGTCTTGAAAACCGACAAAGCCCGTCCTCAAATCGCTCAATTATCTGAATTAGGATTGGTGGAATTAACTCGTAAACGGCAGGGCAAAAATATCTATGAATTATTTGGACAACCTTGTTCTCACTGTAACGGTTTAGGATTAGTCGCTCATTTACCCGGTCATCATGATGTTGATCCATTACCGTCTAATTATTATACCCCCATTATTGCCGCCAAAACTTTCGATAAACCAATTCTGGAAGATAAAATTATTGTAGCTGATGATTATAGCAATGATTTAGAAGATACAGAATTGATTAATTATCCCAATTACCAAGAGCAAGAAAATGGTACAACCCGTCGTCGCCGTCGTCGTCGAGATATTCCTTTAAAAGATGAAATGGTAGTGGGTACTAATAATTTAACGGAATCTGAGAGTAAGATCGATCGTGAAACTGGGCAGCGCGATCGAACCCGTGAAACCAGAAAAGAAAGAGGAGTGTTACCTCGTCACCATCGAGATGAAAGCAAACTTGAGAAAGTGGTGGTGGAGATGACGCAAACAGAGCAAGAAATTTATGCTTTAATGGGGGTGTCTCCGATACTGCGTTTAGAGCAGGAATTAAAAGACCCCAAAGCTGTTATGGTGTATGTAAAATCTCCCGATGAAAATACAAACAATCTCTATACAGAAACATCACCAGACACTGACAATTATTCCCCAGAGGATGATGAAATTTCTGCATATCCTCTTTTAGATGCTATTTCTAATATCGTTTCTCAAGACGAGGAGAAAGAGGACGAAATCATTTACAGTAGTGTCACTAATGATGAATTTGAGGAGGAAATAGTGACTCCTAACCTTGATTTCACATTGAATATTAAACCTCAAGAAGACAATGAGGAAAAAGACGACTTTGCGGAGTATAAAAGCATCATGGCTGAACCTGAAACTATTACAGAAGCAGTAATCAAAGAGGCTTTAGAAGGTGATCAACCCGTAATTCGTACTCGTCGTCGTCGTACATCTCGATCGTCCGCCGTGATGGAAAATGAGTAACAAAATTTAGGATAGTGAATAGTGAATAGTGAATAGTGAATAATTGTTAATTGTTAATTGTTAATT